>NZ_KV791332.1:0-34374 GCF_001807895.1 Stenotrophomonas sp. HMSC10F07 | reverse complement strand
CAACCGGACCCACCCCGCCATCCCACGGAATGCAGGCTTTTGACATTGATCCGGCGGGTGCAGGGCCGCAGGCCCTGCCGCCGCACCCTACCGCCCCATGACCCTGGCGATCGCTTCCACCAACAGCTCACCAGTCACCGGCTTGCGCAGGAAGCCGCCAATGCCGGCTGCTTCCACCTGCTGCTGCAGGTCCGGATCGGTCCGCGCCGTCACCGCCAGTAACGGCAGCATGTAGCCCTGGTTGCGCAGGTGCTGGGCCAGCTCGAAACCACTCAGGCCCGGCAGGTCCAGATCCAGCAGGCCGACGTCGAAATCGCCGGCACTGACCTCGCGCAGCGCCGCCAGCGCATGGCCGGCATGCACCACCTCGTGGCCGCGTGCGCTCAACAGCCCACACACCACGTCGGCCACGGTGGCATCGTCCTCGACCAGCAGCACCCGCAGCGGCGGCATGTTCGCCGCTTCGTCGCGATGCCCCTCGGCCGATGCCTCGGCATCGCTGTTCACCACCAGCGGCAACGGCAAGGTCACGCCGAAACAGGTGCCCCGACCCAGCTGGCTCTCCACCTGGATCCGCCCCTGCATCGCATGCGCCAGCTCGCGGCAGATCGCCAGACCGAGGCCACTGCCACCGTACTGCGCGGCGGTACGTGCACCATCGGCCTGCTCGAAGCGGCGGAACAGGCGCTGCTGTTGTTCCTGGCTGATGCCCGGGCCGGTATCGCGCACCTCGAAGTGCAGCGCACGCAGCTCGCCATCGCAACGTGCATGCAGGGTGATAGTGCCGCGGCTGGTGAATTTCACTGCGTTCGACAGCAGGTTGAGCAGGATCTGCCGCACGCGCATGGCATCACCGGTCGCCTGCAGGCCCGCAGGCAGCTGGTTGTCGAGGACGAAGCGCAGGCCCTTCTGTGCAGCCAGCGGGCCCATCAGCGCCGCCAGATCCTGCAACAGGCCATTCAACGCAAACGACTGCGACTGCAGTTCCAGGCGCCCGGACTCGATCCGCGCCAGGTCCAGCGCATCGTTGACCAGGTGCAGCAGGTGCTCGCCAGCATGCCGGATCGACTGCGTGTAGCCACGCTGCTGCGGGTCCAGTGGCGAGGCCAGCAGCAGCTCGCTCATGCCCAGCACGCCGGTCATCGGCGTGCGGATCTCATGGCCAAGGTTGGCCAGGAAGCGGGTCTTGGCCGCCGACGCCTGCTCGGCCAGTTCCTGCTTGTGCAGCGCCAGCTGGTAGGCGTGCCGCCGCTGCAGGCGGCGTCGGTACAGCCAGGCAAACCAGCTGGTCAGCAGCAACCCGACCGACGCCAGCACCAGCAGGCCGGACAGGCTGCGCCACCACGGCGGCTGCACGCGGAACTCCAGGCTCTGCACCCGCGACCACACATGGTCGGCCGACCGGGCCTGTACTTCCAGCCGGTAGCTGCCCGGCGCCAGGCGCGAGAACAGGCGCTCGCCGGCCGGGCCGACT
The DNA here is from genome assembly GCF_001807895.1 of Stenotrophomonas sp. HMSC10F07. NCBI lineage: Bacteria > Pseudomonadati > Pseudomonadota > Gammaproteobacteria > Lysobacterales > Lysobacteraceae > Stenotrophomonas > Stenotrophomonas sp. HMSC10F07. Next base: position 32,900 of record NZ_KV791332.1, on the reverse strand, counting down.
TCGACCCAATCGGGGTCGTAGCCGGCCAGGCGGTAGCGGTACGTATTGGACGCCGAGTCGGCGAAGGACAGCAATCGCGCGACGATGCGCAGGTCGCGGTCGCCATCGGCGATCTGCAACGGCGCATCGTGGGTCATGTCCAGCACCTGCTCGTTGCGGCGCACTTCCACCCGCTCGATCACCAGCGGGGCGCGACGGACCGAAGGCCGTACCTGCTCCGGGTCGAACACCACCGCGCCCGCTGCCGTTCCGGCCACCAGGTGGCCATCGGCTGCTGCGATCAAGGTGTGCTCGCGGAATTCCTGGCTTGGCAGGCCGTCGTGCACGCCGTACAGGCGCACGCTCTGCCCATCGGCACTGACACGTACCAGGCCGCGTGCGCTGGTCGCCCAGGCCACGCCCTGCGCATCCACCACCAGGCCGGAGGCGGAGATCGCCGGATAGCCCTGTTCGGCACCGACCACCGCCTGCCGTTCCAGGCGTCCCTGGCTCCAGCGGTAACGGGACAGGCGACCATCCTCGGACAACCAGACCTGGCCGTCACGGCCCACATGCAACGCATGGATCGCCGTTGCCGGCGCACCCGGCACCGGCTGGAAGCGCTCGCTTTCCGGCAGCCACTGCAGCAGGCCACGGCTGCTGGCCAGCCAGATGTGGTCCTGCGGCCCGCATTCCACATCAAGGTTGAGCTGGCCCTGCTGCAGGCCGCGCTGGCCATTGTCCAGCTGGCGCCGCACGTGGCCGTCGAGGTCGCGCTGCTGCAGGCCTGCGGGCAGCATCAACCAGAGGCTGTCGCCGTCGCAGGTCATCATCGCTTCGACCACCCCTTCCATCGCCGCATCTGCACCGGCATCACGGCCCCACCGACGCAGTTCACGCCGTTGCGGGTCGTAGCGCACCAGCGCATCGGTCGATCCAATCCAGACCTGGCCACGCCGGTCCTCACGCACCGAGGTCAACCAGTGCATGCCGTTGACCCAGGTGCGATGCTGCTCGATCCTGCCGGTCTTCGGATCGAAGCGGTCCAGCGCGCCATGGCTGCCCACCGTCCAGACGCCGCCGTTGCTGGAGGGGCTGGTACCCAGCACGAGCGCATTGCGCAGCGAGCTGGGGTCGTCCTCCAGGCGCGACAGCACCGAGAACTGCCACCAGCGTGGCAGCAGGTGCCACAGCCCGGCATTGGTGCTGGCCAACCAGATGCCACCTTCGCGGTCCTCGTAGGCACCGGTCCAGTTCGGCCGTACCGGACCGCGCGCGATCGCGCTGTACAGCGGCACGGTCTGGTACTGGCCATCGACCGCACGCCCCAGCCCGGTGCGTGTATCCAGCCAGTGCCCGCCCTGCTCGTCGCGCAGCATCATGCCCAGCACCTGCTCGCCCGGCGGCAGCTTCCACGGGGGGGCTTCGAAGCGGCCATCCGGGCGGCGCACGGTGGCGCCGGCCATCGTGCTGATCCACAGGCTGCCATCCGGTTCGGCGGTCAGTCCGTTGATCAGAAGGCTGGGGATGATGTCCGTACCGACACGCTCGAAGTCGGTCCCGGTCCAGCGCGCCACGCCATGCTTGGTGCCGATCCACAGGCTGCCATCGGCCAGCGTGGCCAGGTAGGGCACCGACGACGAAGGCAGGCTGCGCGGATTGTTCGGCTCGGGCAGGAAGCGCTGCAGGCGATCCTGGCTGTCCAGGCGGTACAGGCCGCCTTCGTGGGTACCGAACCAGATCGAGCCATCAGGCGTGCTGGCCAGGCTCCAGACCGTGTTGGTACCCATCAACGGCTGGCTGCTGCGGTCGTAGAAGTGCAACTGGCGGCGGTCGGCCGACATGCGCACCAGGCCGGCGTTCTCGGTGCCTATCCACAACTGGTTGCGGACATCGACCAGCACCGTCCAGATGCGGTTGTCACGCAGTCCATCCTCGGAACGCCACACGCGGTAGGTGCGGCCGTCATAGCGGGCCAGGCCATCGTTGGTGGCGATCCACAGGTAACCGTAGCGATCCTCGGCCATGCGGTTGACGGTATTGGACGGCAGGCCATCGAACACCGTCACCTGCCGCGGGCTCGGAGGCACCGGCTGTGCCGCAGCGGGCAACGCGCAGCACAGGAGGACCAGCAGCAGCATCGCCGCCCGCAGATACACCACCGATTGCCTCCTCACGCTGGTCCTGATGATTCCCGCGCTGCGGGCGTCGGCATGGTAAACCGAAAGTCGCGCCGTTCACGCCCGGCGTCGGCGTCGTCACGCAGTCGCCTGTCGTTTCGCACGTGCCTGGGCGATGGCCGTCACCAGCAGGTCGCCGGTCACCGGCTTGCGCAGGAAGCCATCGAAGCCTGCGGCCAGCACCTGGGTTTCGGCGTAGGCATCGGAACGCGCAGTCACTGCCACCAGCGGCAGTTCATAGCCCATGGTACGCAGCTGGCGGGCGATGGCCGTACCGTCCAGCGCGGGCAGATCGAGATCGAGCAGGCCGACGTCGAAACCATCGGTGGCGATCTCCGACAGCGCGCCCAGCCCATGCAGCACGTGGACCACCTCATGCCCGCGCACGCGCAGCAGGCCGGCGATGACCTCGGCCACCGTGGCATCGTCCTCGACCAGCAGGATGCGCAGCGGCGGCAGTTCCGGCAGGGCCGCCACGTCGCCCGCTTTGCTGGCGGCCTGGCGCGTCCAGGGCAGGGGCAGGCGCACGCGGAACCGCGCGCCCTTGCCAGGCTGGCTGTCCACTTCGATGCGCCCCCCCATCGCCACCGCCAGTTCCTGGCAGATCGCCAGCCCCAGACCACTGCCGCCGTAGCGCGACGCGGTACGCGGGCCGTCGGCCTGTTCGAAACGATGGAACAGGCGCTGCTGCTGCTCGGCGTTGATGCCCGGGCCGCTGTCATGGACTTCGAAACACAGGCCGCCCTTTTCTTCCAGGCGTACGGCCAGGCCGACGTGGCCGCGCTCGGTGAATTTGATCGCGTTGCCGAGCAGATTCAGCAGGATCTGGCGCACGCGCATCTCGTCGCCACTGACACTGATCGGCCCGGGCGGGTCTTCGCCGCGCTGGAACACCAGCTGGCGTTGCTGCGCCATCGGCTGCATCAGGCCCTGCACCTGGTCCAGCAGCTCCCCCAGATCGAACGGGCGCAGGTCCAGCTCCAGCCGCCCGGCTTCGATCCGGGCCAGGTCCAGGGCATCGTTGACCAGCCGCAGCAGATGGCTGCCGGCCTGCTGGATGGACCCGGCGTAGCCGCGCTGCACCGGATCCAGCGGAGTCGCCAGCAGCAGTTCGCTCATGCCCAGCACGCCGGTCATCGGCGTGCGGACTTCGTGGCCCAGCGTAGCCAGGAAACGGCTCTTGGCCTGCGAGGCCTGCTCGGCCAACTGCTGCTTGTGCACCGTCAGCTGCCATTGCTGGCGGCGGCGCAGCCGCGCGCGGATCGACCAGACCAGAACCACCAGCAGCAACGACCCCAGCAGGATGTAGCCGAATATCGCCATGCCGCTGCGCCACCACGGCGGCAGCACCTTCACCTGCAACTGCTGCGAAGGTGTCCACGCGCCCCGGGCAGTCGCGGCCTGCACCTCGATGACATAGCGGCCGGTCGGCAGCCGCGACAGGGTGCGCTGGCCATCGCCCCCCTGCTCCACCCAGTCCTGGTCGTAACCCTGTACGCGGAAGCGATACCGGTTGCCCTGCGGGCTGGCATAGGACAGCAGCCGCGCATCGATCTGCAGATCGCGGTCGTCCGGTCCCAGCAGCAGGGTGCCGGTGAGCGGCAGCGGTTGCCAGCCGCGTGCGTCGTCGCGCCGCACCCGCACTTCGGCGATCACCAGCGATGAAGGCGGCAGCACGGTGTCGTCGGCATTCACATCAAAGGCGACCAGGCCGGTCTGGGTAACCGCCAACACGCGGCCATCGGCGTTCACCGCAGGTGGCCGACCGGTGAACTCGGCATCGGACAGGCCATCGCGTTCGTTGAACTGTTGCAGGCGCCGCGTCTTCGGGTCCCACCGCAGCAGGCCGCGCGGCGTCGTCGCCCACAGCTGGCCATTGTCGGCCAGCGCCAGCCCCCCCATGGTCACCGGCGGCACGCCCGCACTGCCGTCGATGCGCTGGATCAGGCGCAGGCTCATGCCATCCCACTGGTAGCGCTCGAAGGCGCCTTGGCGCGCCAGCCACAACTGCTGCGGATCGATCCATGCCAGATCGTAGATCGGGCCGCGCGAAACGCCGGGCACTGCCTCGAAGCGTCCGGCCTGCTCACGCCAGATGCCCATGTCGCCCATCACCCAGGGCCGGCCGTGGGCGTCGAAGCGGATCTGCTCGATCGGCGCATCGGCCGTCCCGCGGAAATGTTCCAGCGGATGACTGTGCAGCAGCCGGCCCTCTGCATCGCGCTGCTGCAGGTCCAGGCCCATCACCGACACCCACACCGTGCCATCAGGGGCCTGCCGCATCAGGTCGATGCGCTGGCGCAGGTCGGCACTGCCATCGATCCGCAGATCACGCAATGCGCCGGTGGCCGGATCGTAGACGCTGATGCGGCCGCCGCGTCCCAGCCACAGGCGACCATCCGGGCGCGGCAGCACCGACCACACCACGCCGTTGCCGAGCTGCCGGTCGCTGGCCAGCAGGCGCAGGGTGCCCTGCGCATCGAGCTGGTACACCCCTCGCGCCGAGCCGACGTAGTAGTTCTTCCCGTCGCTGGCCGCGCTCAACAGGTACTGGCTGTCCAGCGGCTTGCCGTCGAGCTGGTTCCAGATCGAGAAGCGCCGCCAGTCCGGTGGCAGATAGGCCAGGCCCTGGGTCAGCAACGCCACCCACAGTCCGCCCTCGTGGTCCTGCAGCAGGTCAAGCACACCGCTGTGCGCGGTCAGGAAGCCGCTGCCGCGGTCCCCCTCCAGCCGGCGCAACGCCGCCGCATCCCCTCGCAACAGGCCATCGGAGGTACCCGCCCAGTAGCCCCCCTGGCGATCGGCCAGGACCAGGGCCGACCGCAGCTGGGCACTGTCAGCCCATCGCGGGCGACTGACCCGGTCCTGCCCATCGATGCGGTAGAGGCCATCGTTCTGGCTGCCTACCCAGATCGAACCGTCTGCATCACGGCTCAACCGGAGCACGCTCAGCCTCCCCAGTTCCCGCGCGGCCACCGGCTCGAAGCCGCTGCCGTTCCAACGCGCCACACCGGCTTCGGTGCCGACCCACAGGCGGCCCCGCGCGTCGACCAGGCTGGTGAAGATGCTGTTGCTGGGCAGGCCACCCGGGCGCGCGGGATCATGGGTGTAGAGGCGCACGCTGCCGTCTTCGCCGAAACGGCAGACGCCATGGTTGTTGGTCCCGATCCACAAGGCGTCGTCGACATAGGCCAGTGCCCAGAACTGCCCCTGGCAGGTGGAATTGACCGTATCGAAGGTCTGGAAGCGCTCGCGGTCGGCATCCAGGCGTGCCACGCCCTTGCCATTGATGCCCACCCAGACCCGGTCCAGCGGGTCGATCAGCAGGGTCTCGATCTCGTTGCCAGGCAACGAGCCCGGCTGTTCCGGGTCGTGCTCCCAGACCCGCAGGCTGTTGCCGTCATAGCGGGCGAGTCCACCATCGGTGGCGGCCCAGACGTGGCCCTGGCGATCCTCGGCCAGCGCCACCACCATGCGAGACGGCAAGCCTTCGGCGGCACCGAAGCGGCGCAGGCGTGGTGTTTCTGCCATGTCCAGGGTCGCAGCCGCCGTGGCCATCGCCACCAGCAGCAGTCCCATACCTGCGATGCCACGGCACCACAGGCGCCAGCCGCTCGTCATCCTGAACCCCCTGTCCTGCGCCGATTGTCACACAGGGCCGGGGTCATGGCTGCAACAGCCTGTTTCCAGCGGCGGCACCACCACGAACTGTTGCACCCATGCACGCAACGTTGGCAGGGGGCTGTGCGTATGATCGCAGCGTCCCCTTCCGGAGCCCGCCATCGATGCGTCCCTGCCTGGCCCTGTTGCCGATGCTGCTCGCCACCGCCCCTGCCTGGGCGGCCGCTGACACCTATCGCCTCGATCCGGTGCACACGCGGGTGCTGTTCTCGATCGACCACGCAGGCTACTCGCAGGCCATGGGCACGGTATCGGGCAGCGAGGGGCGCGTGCGGTTCGATCCCGACAACTGGCGCGACGCCACCGTGGAAGTGGATATTCCGGTGTCGCGGCTGGACCTTGGTGATGCCAAGTGGAACCAGGCCACCTTGGCCCGCAGCCTGCTCGACGGCGAGCGCTTCCCGACCGCGCGGTTCGTCTCCACCAAGGTCGAACCGATCGATGCCAGGCGCGCCCACGTGATCGGCACGCTGACCCTGCGCGGGGTCAGCCAGGAAATCACGCTGGATGTGACCCTCAACGCCATCAAGCGCTATCCGCTTCCCCCGTTCCGACGCACCGCCGGTTTTTCCGGCAGCACCACGCTGAGCCGGCGCGCGTTCGGCATCACCGCCTGGCCGGGCGTCATCGGTGATGCAGTACAGCTGAGGATCGAGGCGGAAGCCACCCTCGACCGCAGCGACGCCCCGGGAACTCCCGCTCCCCTTCCACACTCCGACCCCAAGACGGCCCGCTAGAGGACCCCTCATGACCGCCAAGAACACCCCCGCCGCCTGGGGGAGTGTCAGCCAGATCCTGCATTGGTTGATCGCACTGCTGATCCTCGCCCTGGGCGTGGTCGGCCTGACCATGGACGAACTGCCCAAGACGCCCAAGTACTTCTGGGTCTACACCGCGCACAAGTCGATCGGCATCACCGTGCTGGCGCTGGTGCTGTTCCGCCTGGGCTGGCGCCTGTACGCCGGGGCACCGAAGCCGGTGCCGGGCGTGCCCAGCTGGCAGGAGCGCATTGCCAGCGCCACCCACGTGCTGCTGTACGTGCTGATGTTCGCCATCCCGCTGTCGGGCTGGCTGTACGACTCGGCCAGCGGCCTGCGCCCGTTCCGCTGGTTCGGCCTGGTCGACGTGCCCAAACTGAGCGGCCCCGACCCGCAGGTTGTCGCGGTATCGCATGCCATCCACGAGTACGGCTTCTGGCTGTTGATCGCGGTGGTGCTGGCCCATGCCGGCGCTGCCTTCTACCACCACCTGTTCCAGCGCGATGCAACGCTGTCCCGCATGTTGCCGCGTGGCTGGCTCGCCTCCCCTCAGAAGGACTGACCGATGAACCTGAAACTGACCACTCCGGCCGCCGTGGCCGCCGCCCTGGCCGGCATGCTGGCCACCGCTCCGGCACTCGCTGCCGATTACGCGCAGGCTCCCGGCGCCGGTTCGATCCTGGTGTTCGCCACCAAGTACGACGGCGAAGTGTTCACCGGCAGCTTCCCTGGCTTCGCGACCAAGCTCAGCTTCGACCCGGCCAACCCGGCTGCCGGTTCGCTGGATGTGGTGATTCCGCTGGCAGGCGCCAGGAGCGGCAACAGCGATCGTGACTCGACCCTGCAGGGCGCCGACTTCTTCAACGTCGGCAAGTTCGCCACCGCGCGCTACACCGCCAAGGGCTTCCGCGCCATGGGCAATGACCAGTTCGCCGCCGATGGCACCCTGGAGCTTCGTGGTGTCAGCAAGCCGGTCACGCTGACCTTCACCTGGAAGCCGGGCACCCAGCCGGTGCTGACCGGCAAGGCCACGGTCAAGCGCCTGGACTTCGGCGTCGGCGGCGGTGACTGGGCCGACACCAAGACCATCCCGGACGAAACCGCGATCAGCACGATCGTGAAGTTCGACGCGAAATGAGCGATGGGCCGGGGCACGGCTCCGGCCGCATCCTGTAGAGCCGAGCCATGCTCGGCTGCCGTCCAGGTCGCGCTGCGCGCGTCAGCCGAGCATGGCTCGGCTCTACAATGAGCTTTCAGCCAGCCAGGCCTGAACCGTGGCCGCGTCGAACGGCCAGTCCAGCTCGCGGTCGCCGCGCTCGTCACGCAGCACCGGCACCCGCGTGCCATAGCGTGCTTCCAGCGCCGGCTGGTCGTCCAGGAACACCGATTCGAACTCCGGCGCCCGTGCCCTGGCCAGCTCGGCCAGGGCCATGTCGCACAGGTGGCAATCGTCACGTTGGATAAGGGTCAACACCGGCCGGACTCCCGTGGCGGAAATGCTGCGCCGCAGCCATGGAAGTGCGGCGTGAACCGCTAGAATAGCGATCTCTTCCGGTACCCGCAGTACGGCAACCATGGCTGTCAGCACGTTCGACGTTTTCAAGATCGGCATTGGCCCGAGTTCCTCGCACACCGTCGGGCCGATGAAGGCCGCCGAGCGATTCATCCATCGCTGGCTGCTCGACCCGGGCCGCCTGCACGAGGTCGCGCGCATCCGCGCCGATGTCTATGGCTCGCTGGCACTGACCGGCCGCGGCCACGGCACCGACAAGGCGATCCTGCTCGGCCTGGAAGGCCAGCGGCCGAACCTGATCGATCCAGACATCATTCCGGCCACGCTGGAGCGCATCCGCAGCAGCAAGCGCATCCAGCTGATGGGCCAGCACGAGATCGCCTTCGACGAGAAGCGCGACCTCGGCATGAACAAGCGCCAGAAGCTGCCCTACCACACCAACGGCATGCGCTTCACGGCCTACAACGCCGACGACGAAGTGATCGCCACCCGCGACTATTATTCGGTCGGCGGCGGCTTCGTGGTCAACCAGGACGACGCGGCCGATGATCGCATCGTGCCCGACGAGACCCCGCTGCCCTACCCGTTCAAGAGCGGCGACGAGCTGCTGGCGCAGACCGCGCGCAGCGGCCTGAGCATTGCCCAGCTGATGTTCGAGAACGAGAAGTGCTGGCGCAGCGAAGACGAGATCCGCGCGCGGCTGCACGAGATCTGGAGTGCGATGCAGTCGTGCGTGGCGCGCGGCATCCGCGAGGAAGGCGTGCTGCCGGGTGGCCTGAAGGTGGGCCGTCGTGCGCCGGCGTTGTACCGCGAACTGTCGTCGAAGCCGGAAGCGGCGATGCGCGACCCGCTGACCACGCTGGACTGGGTCAACCTGTACGCACTGGCAGTGAACGAGGAGAACGCTGCCGGTGGCCGCGTGGTGACTGCGCCGACCAACGGTGCGGCCGGTGTGCTGCCGGCGGTGCTGCACTACTTCGATCGCTTCTGCCCGGGCGCGAACGAACAGCGCGTGTTCGACTTCCTGCTGACCTCGGCGGCGATCGGCATCCTCTACAAGGAAAACGCCTCGATTTCCGGCGCCGAAGTGGGCTGCCAGGGCGAGGTTGGCGTGGCCTGCTCGATGGCGGCCGGTGGTCTGGTCGCGGCACTGGGCGGCAACCCCAGCCAGATCGAGAACGCCGCGGAAATCGGCATGGAACACAACCTGGGCCTGACCTGCGACCCGATCGGTGGCCTGGTGCAGATTCCCTGCATCGAACGCAACGCGATGGGCGCGGTGAAGGCGATCAATGCCTCGCGCATGGCGATGCGTGGCGACGGCAAGCACAAGGTGTCGCTGGACAAGGTGATCAAGACCATGCGCGATACCGGCCGCGACATGCAGGACAAGTACAAGGAAACCAGCCGCGGCGGCCTGGCGGTGAACGTCATCGAGTGCTGATGACCCTGGGTAGAGTCGACCGTTGGTCGACTATCGCGTGCAGCGCGGGATTTTCGCGGTCTGATCGAAGAGCAGTCGACTGACAGTCGACTCTACCCCGTTGTCCCTGGCCGGTCAGACGACACCGTCACCGCGTTCCGGTTAGGCTCGGGGCTCCCCCACCCCGGATTGCCCCATGCGCGTGATCGCTGCCGCCCTGCTTGCCTGCCTTCCGCTGCCCGCCCTGGCCACGCCCACTTACGGGCCGCGGCTTGAGGGCTTCGATTACGGCTATCCGGTCAAGACCTTCGCGCTGGAATCGCAGCGGCAGCCGCTGGAGATGGCCTACCTGGACATCGCGCCGAAGAAGTCGCCCATCGGCGTGGTGGTGCTGCTGCATGGCAAGAATTTCTGCGCGGCCACCTGGAAGGAATCGATCAAGCCCCTGGTTGCCGCCGGCTACCGGGTGATCGCCCCGGACCAGGTGGGTTTCTGCAAATCCAGCAAGCCCGAGCGCTACCAGTACAGCTTCGCGCAGCTGGCCGCCAACACCCATGCGTTGCTGCAGCAACTGCAGCTGGGTGATGTGCCGGTGCACCTGGTCGGTCATTCGATGGGCGGCATGCTGGCCGTGCGCTACGCGCTGATGTACCCGCAGGACCTGCGCAGCCTGTCGCTGGTCAACCCGATCGGACTGGAAGACTGGAAGGCGCTGGGCGTGCCCTGGCGCAGCGTCGACGCGTGGTATGCCGGTGAAATGAACATCAGCTACGACAGCATCCGCCGCTACCAGCTGGATGTGTACTACGACGGCAAATGGAAGCCGGCCTACGAACCCTGGGCGCGGATGCAGTCAGGCATGTACGAAGGGCCCGGCAAGCAGGCCGTTGCATGGAGCCAGGCGCTGGCCTCGGACATGGTGTTCAACCAGCCGGTGGTCTACGAACTGAAGAACCTGCAGGTGCCGACCACGCTGTTCATCGGCCAGAAGGACCGCACCGCGATCGGCCGCGACCTGGCGCCGGCTGCGGTGAAGGCGACGCTGGGCAACTATCCAGCGCTCGGCAAGGCGGCGGCCGCAGCGATTCCCGGCGCGACGCTGGTCGAGTTCGCCGAACTGGGCCATTCGCCGCAGGTGCAGGACCCGAAGCAGTTCAACGCCGCGTTGCTGAAGTCCTTGAAGTCACGCTGACCGGCAGGGCGCCCCTGTAGAGCCGAGCCCACGCTCGGCTCATGCGACAGGATGGGGATTCTGTCAGGAGCAGCCGAGCATGGGCTCGGCTCTACAAGAACTGTGCGATCAGCCGACGATCCGCAGCACGTCATCCAGCAACGCGGCGGCGGTGACTTCCGCGCCCGCACCCGGGCCCTGGATCAACAGCGGCTGGCGACGGTAGCGATCACTGTGGATGGCGACGCGATTGTCGGTCCCCGCACCCTGCGCCAACGGGTGATCGGCCGGCAGCTCGCGCAGGCCCACCTGCGCACCCCCACCGTCAACACGGCCGACGAAACGCAACACGCGGCCGTTTTCGCGTGCCCGCTGCCAACGCGCCTGCAGCGGCGCATCCAGCTGCTCCAGCGCAGCCACTGCGCCCTCCAGCGGCAACGCGGCCAGCGTTTCAGGTACCAGTGAGTCCACCTGCACCTGCGAAGCATCCAGCGCCAGCCCGCTGCTGCGGGCCAGGATCAGCAGCTTGCGGCGCACGTCCTCGCCGGACAGGTCAAGTCGCGGATCCGGCTCGGTGTAGCCGGCCGCCAGCGCCTCGCGCACCGCCGCCGAGAACGGCGACTTGCCGTCATAACGATGGAACAGCCACGCCAGCGAACCGGACAGCACGCCCTCGATGGCATGGATGTGATCACCACCGGCCACCAGTGCGCGCAGGCTGCTCAGCAGCGGCAGCCCGGCACCGACGGTGGCGCTGTCACCATAGCGCGCACCACTGTCGGCACAGCTGTCTGCAATGGCCTGCGCGCGTGACAGCTGCGCACCACGGCCCAGCTTGTTGGCTGTCACCACATGCACGCCGCGCGCCAGCCACTGCACGTGACGTGCGGCCACGTCTTCGCTGGCGGTGGCATCGACCACCACATCGCCACGCTCCAGCCCTTCGGTGCTGGCCCACGCCGGCGAACTCTGGCCATCGCGTGGCGCACGTCGCGCCAGTTCCAGCGGCAACGCCAGGTCACGATCGATCTCCAGCGCAGTGCGCGAGTTGGCAAGCCATTGCACGCTCGGCAGTTCCAGCCCGCGAGCCTGCAGCGTCTGGTAGCGCTGCACGAAGGCCGAGCCGACTGTGCCAGTACCGAGCAGCGCCAGGCGTCCCGCGCCCAGCGCTGGAATTTCAGCAGCGAGTGCGCTCATGCATCCACCACCTGTTTGCGGCGTGCGGCCGCATCGATCACGACTTCGGCGCGCTGCAGCGCGGCACCGAGATCGGCCAGCAGGTCGCGCTCGGCCTCGATGCCGACCGACAGACGCAGCAGCCCTTCGCTGATACCGGCCGCTGCGCGTGCTTCGGCGGTCATCGCCGCATGGGTCATGGTCGCCGGATGCGCGATCAGGCTTTCGACGCCGCCCAGCGATTCGGCCAGGGTGAAGCAGCGCAGGCCATCCACGAATGCGCGCACTGCCGCGTGCGGATCTTCACCGGCGCAGTGCGCAAGCTCGAACGACAGCATCGCGCCGAAACCGCTCTGCTGGCGCGCCGCGATGGCATGGCCGGGATGTTCGGCCAGGCCCGGGTAGTACACCGTGCCGACCGCCGGATGCTGGTCCAGCAGGGCAACGATCGCGGCGGTATTTTCCTGGTGCACGCGCAGGCGCGCATCCAGCGTGCGCAGGCCACGCAGGGTCAGGAAGGCATCGAACGGTGAACCCGTCAGGCCCAGCGCGTTGCCCCACCACACCAGCTGCTCGTGCACTGCCGGATCACGCGCGACCACTGCCCCGCCCACCACATCGCTGTGGCCGTTGATGTACTTCGTGGTGGAATGCAGCACCAGGTCCGCACCGAACGACAGCGGTTGCTGCAGCGCTGGTGACAGGAACGTGTTGTCGACCACCACGAGTGCGCCGGCCTTGTGCGCGGCATCGATGACGAAGCGCAGGTCGGTGATGCGCAGCAGCGGGTTGGACGGCGTTTCCACCAGCACCAGCCTCGGCTGGGTGGCCAACGCTTGTGCCAGTGCGCGTGGATCGGTCAGGTCGGCGGTGACCAGTTCAAAGTGGCCCTTCCGGGCCAGCGCATTGAACAGGCGCCAGCTGCCACCGTACGCATCGTGCGGCACCACCAGGGTATCGCCCGGCTGCAGCAGTGCGTTCAGCACCAGGTTGATCGCGCCCATGCCGGTGGCGGTGACCACACCACCGACGCCCCCTTCCAGTTCCGCCAACGCCTCACCCAGCAGGTCGCGGGTCGGGTTGCCACTGCGCGTGTAGTCGTACTGGCGCTTGTTGCCGAAGCCTTCGAAGCTGAAGTTCGACGACAGCACGATCGGCGGCGTGACCGCGCCATGCGCGGTGTCCTGATCGATGCCCGCACGGACGGCGGCAGTGGTGCGACTACAGGACGGCTCGTTGGCGTGCAGGCTCATGCGGACTCTCCAGAGGTGCGGAAGGCGGTGGCGAGGATCGCGTCGATGCGATCGGTTTCTTTGAGGAAGGCGTCGTGGCCATAGGGCGAACGCAGCACGCGCAGGCTGCCGCGCGGGCCCAGCCCTTCGACCAGGCCGACCAGGTCGGCCAGCGGCACCAGGCGGTCGCCCTCCACGGCCACCACCACGGTCGGCGGCAGGATCGCGGCGGGGTCGACACGGTGCAGGTCGATCGATTCGGACAGGCGCAGGTAGGCGGTCACCGGCGTGCGCGAGACGTACTGCGCGCCGGCGGCGTCGAGGTAGTCTTCGGCGGCCACGCGCACGCGGCCATTGATGACCTCCGGGGCAGCGTCGAAGCGCTCGCCGAATTCTTCCGGGGTGCGGTAGCTGAGCATGGCGAACTGCCGGGCCAGGGCCAGGCCGTGGTCTTCGCCGCACTGCAGCTGGCCCAGCGCAACCGCGCGGCGCTGCAGCGCGCGCCACGCGGCGGCATAGGGATGCGGGCGGTGCGCGCCGCTGGCCAGCACCAGTTGGCGCACGCGGGCGCGGTGACGGATCGCGAACTGCTGGCCGACCAGCGCGCCATACGAATAGCCGACGAAGGCCTTCAGCGTGCGGATGCCGAGATGGTCCAGCAGCAGCGCCAGCGCATCGGCCTGGTCGGCAGTATCGATCGGCACATCCAGTGCACCGTCGGCACCGATGAAATCGAAGGCCAGCACGCGCAGCTGCTGCGGGTCGAGCGCGCGGCCGGTACCCACAAGCGCTTCGGCCCAGCCCTTCTCGCTGAACTGTGCGTTGGACGCCACGTGGCGATGGGCGGAAATGCCACCGGCCAGCACCACCACCGGCGCGTTGGCCGGGCCCACCCACTCATAGCGCAGGCGCACCGGGCTGGGGCCTGCATGGCGCATCGACAGCACCGCGGCGAACTCACCGCGCTCGGCGTGCACGCGGTCTGCGACCGGCACGCTGACGGGGACGAAGGGCTCGGGGCGAATGGCGGTACTGGCAGCGAAGCTCATGGCGGGATCCGGTTGGGGAATCGGCCATCGAGCCTTCGCGGGCCCGCGTTCGAGATGCACGTGGGGTGCATGGTTCGAACCATCTTTCGGTGGACGCCACGGTCCCCGCAGGATTTGGCACCTACGCAGACGCTAGCGCGCCTGCGGGCTGCCCCGGCTTCAAAGGGCCTGTCCCTCTGCCGGTCTCGATGGTGGAGCCACGATGCCAGCCCTTTCCGGCACTGTCAATCCCTTCATGCGGATAAAGCGATAGATATTTCCAGAATCAGTCTGCGAGGGCCGTCCCGGTCGCCCCGTTCAGGATCGGGTACAGTCCCGGCGGTCCTCTCGCTGGAAACGCCGATGCCGCGCCTGCCCCTGTCCTGCCTGCTGTTGCCTCTGCTGGCGAGCGCGACCGCACACGCCGGCGACTGGCGCCAGGGCTGGGGACTGGCTCCCCCTTCCGCGCCTGCCACCCGCGCAGGCAGTGCCGAGGGCGCCGCCCCCATGGCCCGGTTGCGCCTGCAGCCGGTCGGTACGCAATGGCAGGCGCGGATCGACAACGGGCTGGCAGGGCCGCTGCAGATCCAGCTGCGCGCCGCCCCCGGACACCCGGTCGAAGGCCTCCCGGTCGAGTCGCTGATCCAGGGCGACAGCAGCCTGGTGGTCGGCCACCTGCCCGCCCCGATCGATGGCCGCCTGCTGGATCTGCGCCTGCAGTCGGTGCCGGGCAACCCTGCCGCACAGGCCGAAGATGTCGGCTATCGCCTGCCGTTCGATGCGGCCCGCCTGCGTGTGGACCAGGCGCCGCAGGGGCGATTCAGCCATGACGACGAGGAGAACCGCGACGCGGTCGACTTCGCACTGCCGGAGGGCACCCTGGTGCTGGCCGCGCGCGAGGGCACGGTGATGCAGATCCAGGATGGCTTCCGTGGCAACGGCCAGGACCGCGAGCGCGATGGTGCCCGTGCCAATTTCGTCCGCGTGCTGCACAGCGACGGCAGCATGGCCCTGTACGGCCACCTCCAGGCCGGCGGCATGCGCGTGCGCCGCGGCCAGGCGGTGGGAGCCGGACAACCGATCGGCCTGTCCGGCAACAGCGGCTACAGCACTGCGCCGCACCTGCACTTCGTGGTGCAGGTCAACCGCGGCATGGGCCTGCGCTCGGTGCCGGTGCGCATCTTCGCCGGGCAGGGCCAGCTGCAGTTCGCCCGCCACGGCGAGGCCGACGGCGGTATCGGGCGCTGACCGGCCCCGGCCGGTATAATCGGGCGCTTATCTCTTTGAAAAGCGCCCCGGGCGGGCGCCACTGCCATGTCCGAAGTCGCCATCGAAGCGTCGCGTCGCCGCACCTTCGCCATCATTTCCCACCCTGACGCCGGCAAGACCACGCTGACCGAAAAGCTGCTGCTGTTCGGAGGCGCGATCCAGATGGCCGGTTCGGTCAAGGGCCGCAAGGCCGCCCGCCACGCCACCTCCGACTGGATGGCGCTGGAAAAGGAACGCGGCATCTCCGTCACCTCCTCGGTGATGCAGTTCCCGTACGAAGGCAAGATCGTCAACCTGCTCGACACCCCTGGCCACGCCGACTTCGGCGAGGACACCTACCGCGTGCTGACCGCAGTGGACTCGGCGCTGATGGTGATCGACGTAGCCAAGGGCGTGGAAGAGCGCACCATCAAGCTGATGGAGGTGTGCCGCCTGCGCGACACCCCGATCATGACCTTCATCAACAAGCTCGACCGCGAGGGCAAGGACCCGATCGAGCTGCTGGATGAAGTGGAGACCGTGCTCGGCATCCAGTGCGCGCCGGTCACCTGGCCGATCGGCATGGGCCAGCGCCTGAAGGGCGTGGTTCACCTGCTGACCGGCGAGGTGCACCTGTACGAACCGGGTCGCAACTTCACCCGCCAGGACTCGACCATCTTCCCGTCCATCGATGCGCCCGGCCTGGCCGAGAAGATCGGTGCACAGATGCTGGCCGACCTGCGCGACGAACTGGAACTGGTGCAGGGCGCCAGCCATCCGTTCGATCTGGACGCTTACCGCGCCGGCAAGCAGACCCCGGTGTTCTTCGGCTCGGGCGTGAACAACTTCGGCGTGCAGCCGCTGCTGGACTTTTTCGTCGAGCATGCACCGTCGCCGCAGGCGCGAACCACCACCGGCCGCGAAATCGCACCGGAAGAGAACAAGCTGACCGGCTTCGTGTTCAAGATCCAGGCCAACATGGACCCGCAGCACCGTGACCGCGTGGCATTCATGCGGGTCTGTTCGGGCCGTTTCAGCGCCGGCATGAAGACCTTCCACGTGCGCACCGGCAAGGAAATGAAGCTGGCCAACGCGCTGACCTTCATGGCCAGCGACCGCGAGATCGCGGCCGAAGCGTGGCCCGGCGATGTGATCGGCATCCACAACCACGGCACCATCTCCATCGGCGATACCTTCACCGAAGGCGAAGCGGTGACCTTCACCGGCATTCCCAACTTCGCCCCGGAACTGTTCCGCCGCGCACGCCTGCGTGATCCGCTCAAGCTCAAGCAGCTGCAGAAGGGCCTGGCCCAGCTGTCCGAGGAAGGCGCGACCCAGTTCTTCCGCCCGCTGACCAGCAACGACCTGATCCTGGGTGCCGTCGGCGTGCTGCAGTTCGACGTGGCCGCCTACCGCCTGAAGGACGAGTACGGTGTGGAAGCCACCTTCGAGCCGGTCAGCGTGACCACTGCGCGCTGGGTCCACTGCAGCAACGAGAAGAAGCTGGAAGAGTTCCGCGAGAAGAACGCGCTCAACCTGGCGCTGGATGCGGCCGGCCACCTGGTCTACCTCGCTCCGACCCGGGTCAACCTGCAGCTGGCCCAGGAACGCTCGCCGGATGTGCGTTTCTCGGCCACACGCGAAGCGGCGCACACCGTTTCGGCAGGCTGATGCCACGGGGTCGGATCCCTTTCCTCAGGAAAGGGCTCTGACCCCTGCAGTGCCGGGCGTTCATCCACGCATGGCGTGGATCTACCATGGACCCGGCGCAGGCCGGCAATTCATCGACCATACGGTGACGGGCGTGCACGTGCCGCCCATCGCGGCGATGATAGGAGGGTGCGGGTCCCCCTCCCCGCGAACGATGCCTACGCCATGTCCACGACTTCCGTTGCTTCGATCCGCGAAGAAATCGCCAGCGCCCTGACCCATGGCCTCGGTGCCGTGCTCGCCCTGGGCGCCGGCGCGGTGCTGATCACCCTGGCCGCAATCTACAGCGATGGCTGGCAGCTGGCCGGCGCCATCGTGTTCGGCATCGCGCTGCTGCTGCTGTACACCGCGTCCACCCTGTACCACGCCATCCAGCACCCGGTCGCCAAGGGCCGGCTCAAAGTGTTCGACCACTGTGCGATCTACGTACTGATCGCCGGCACCTATACCCCATTCACCCTGATCGGCCTGCGCGGCCCGTGGGGCTGGGGCCTGTTCGCCGCGATCTGGACCCTGGCCCTGGCCGGCGTGGTGTTCAAGCTGTTCTACACCGGTCGCTTCAAGCGCCTGTCCACTGCCATCTACGTGGCCATGGGCTGGCTGGTGATCGTGGCGGTCAAGCCGATGCTGGCCTCGATCGACGGCTGGACGCTGGGCTGGCTGCTGGCCGGCGGCCTGTCCTACACGCTGGGCACCTATTTCTACCACCGCGAATCGATTCCCTATTCGCATGCGATCTGGCACCTGTTCGTCATCGGTGGCAGCGTCTGCCACTTCGTCGCGGTCACCATGCAGGTGTTGTAGCACCGGCCCGTGCGTGGCGCGTGCACGCCGCGCACATGGACGCTTCGCGCCCCGTCCACGATGAGGGGGCAACCATGGCAGCGTGAATGCCGCCGCCTCCCCTGCCACAAAGCGCACGAACCGCTGGCGTCTGCGCAGCCCCGGCCCGCGAGGCCGGCGCTGGCTGACGCTGCTGATCTTCCTGCTCGCGGCGATCCTGGTACTGATCGCACTGTGGGACTGGAACTGGTTCAAGGGCCCGGTCGAGCGCGCCGTGCAGGCCCGTACCGGCCGCGCACTGCACATCGGCCATCTGGATGTCGACCTCGGCCGGACCAGCACCATCCGTGCCGATGCGATCACCTTCGCCAATGCCGGTTGGGCCAGGCAGCCGAACATGGCCACGGCCGACCGCGTCGAGATCGATGTGCGCGTGTGGCCCCTGCTGCGCGGCAGCGTGCAGCTGCCGGAAGTGCGCCTGACCCGACCGGACGTGCTGCTGGAAACCGCCCCTCGCAAGGGCGAACCGGGCAACTGGGACTTCCTCGGTGACAGCGCTGGCGGCACCAGCCCGCAGCTCAAGCGCCTGCGCATCGACGACGGCCGGCTGCAGTTCCTCGACGCACCGGGCCGTACTGATATCCGCGTGGGCGTGCGCAGCGGCCAGCCGAAGCAGGCCGATGCCTCGCCGCCGCTGCTGGTGCAGGGCAAGGGCCACTGGCAGGGAAACCCGTTCACCCTGCAGGGCGGAACCGAATCACCGCTGGAACTGACCAACAGCGACCACCCGTTCCGCATCCACCTCGACGGACGCGCCGGCGCCACCCACGCGGTGGCCAGCGGCACGCTGACCAATCCGTTCCAGCTGCGCGTGTTCGACCTGCAGTTCGCACTCAGTGGCCAGGACCTGGCCGATCTCTACCCATTGCTCGGCATCGCCATTCCACCGTCCCCGCCCTACGCGCTGAACGGACGCCTGAAACGCGACCACGACCTCTGGCGTTACGACGGTTTCACCGGCAAGGTGGGCGACAGCGACCTCGGTGGCAGTCTTCAGTTCGAGGTGGGCCGCGACCGTCCGCGGCTGACCGCGACGCTGGAATCCAAGCGCCTGGACTTCGATGACCTGGCCGGCTTCGTCGGCGCGCCGCCGAAGACCGGCGGCGGCGAAACCGCCAATGCGGAGCAGAAGGCCGAGGCCGCACGGGTGGCCGCGCGCGCGCGCGTGCTTCCGGACACGCCCTACAGCCTCGGCAAGCTGCGTGCGATGGATGCCGATGTGCGCTGGAAGGCCCACCGCATCAACGCACCGTCATTGCCATTGGACGACATGGATGCCCATCTGCTGCTGGATGACGGGGTGCTGCGGCTGGCACCACTGAACTTCGGCGTCGCCGGCGGCGATATCCGCAGCACCATCCGCATGGACGCACGCCAGCCGCAGATCAGCACTGCGCTGAAGGCGAGCGTGCGCGGCGTTCAGCTGGGCCAGCTGTTCCCCGATGCCAAGCTGGCCGAACAGGCCAAGGGCGGCATCGGCGGTGAGGTGGACCTGAGTGGCCGCGGCAATTCGATCGCCGCGATGCTCGGCAGCAGCAGCGGCAAGGTCGGCCTGGCGATGGGCCGTGGCCATGTCGGCAACCTGGTGATGGAGCTGGCCGGCCTGGATATCACCGAATCGCTGAAATTCCTGGTGACCGGCGACAAGCAGATTCCCCTGCGCTGCGCCTTCGCCGACTTCGGTGTGCGCGACGGCCTGATGACCAGCCAGGCGCTGGCGGTGGACACCACCGACACGATCCTCATCGGCGAAGGCACCGTCAGCCTGCGCGACGAAACCCTGGACCTGCTGTTGAAGCCGCGCCCGAAGGACAAGAGCATCCTGGTACTGCGCTCGCCGCTGCACATTGCCGGCACGTTCAAGGACCCGTCGTTCCGCCCGGACTTCAAGGCGCTGGGCATCCGCGGTGCGGTGGCCCTGGCACTGGGCAGCATCGCCCCGCCGGCGGCCTTGCTGGCGACGATCGAGCTGGGGCCGGGCAAGGACGCCGACTGCGGCGGGCAGTATGCGAAGTAGGGTTACAGCGTTGCTCGCGGCGCCTCTTTTCCCGCGCGTAGAGCCGGAGCAAGGCGACAGGCAGGACACGCCGTAAATACGTCCCTGTAGGCTCGGTCGGCGCATCCATGCGCCTCACGGTCCTGCCTGCCGCCTTGCTCCGGCTCCGGACAGTTTCCTGCGCGCGCGGAACGAGAGCGAAATTCAAAGTCAAAAAGAAAAAAGCAAAGTCAAAAGCTGTTGCCAACCAAGGTTGGCGGCTACCAAAGGCGAGGCACAGCGCATGTACGCACCGCGCTCGCGGAAATGTTCCAGAGGCGGAGGGCATGGGCGTGCAGGACCGTTGGCGCCATGGGCCCGAGGCATGCCTCGGGCGGGTTGGGCAGGACGCCCAACCCCGGTCTTGCCGTGTGCGCAGGACAGCGCACACGAGCAAGGCGCCATCGAGCCTACAGGGACGTACTTGCGGCGTGTCCTGCACGCCCATGCCCTCCGCCTCCCAACGTATCAGGAAGGCGCTGCTTTGGCTGTGGCTTTGAGCTTCGAAAAGCGGGCCGGCGGGCCGCAGGCCCGCCAGCGACACCCTCACCCGGCGACGATGTACTGCTGCAGTTGATCCAGCTCCCGCCGCTGCGCATCGATCACCGACTTCACCAGGTCGCCGATGGAGATCACCCCCAGCACCTGCGCGCCCTCCACGACCGGCAGATGGCGGATGCGATAATCGGTCACCAACTGCAGGCAATGCTCCACCTGCTCGCCCGGCGACACCGTCACCACCTGCGACGTCATGATCTCTGCCACCGCCGTATCGCGCGAAGAGCGATCACGCAACACGATCTTGCGCGCGTAATCACGCTCGGACAGGATTCCCACCAGCCGCGGGCCGTCCATCACCAGCACCGCACCGATGCCCTTTTCCGCCATCAACCGGATCGCATCGATCACCGCCGCATCCGGCGCGACCGCATGTACTTCAGGAGACTTGCCGTCCAACAGTTGCCGTACCGTGGTCATCTGCCTGCCCTCCCAGGGTGGGTTGCGGGACCGAGTCTGCCACGGACGATGCTAGCCAGGCGTCAACCAGGTACAACGGCCGCTGCTTGGACTCCTCGTACAGCCGCCCCAGGTACTCGCCGATCAGGCCAAGCGCGATCAGCTGCACGCCGCCCAGGAACAGGATCACCGCCATCATCGTCGGCCAACCCGCCACCCGGTCGCCATACAGCGCCGCCTTCACGATCACCCACAGGCCGAACAGGAAAGCGACGGCCGCGGTTGCCAGCCCGAGGTAGGTCGCCGCCCGCAACGGCACGGTCGAGAACCCGGTAATGCCTTCGAGGGCGAAATTCCACAGCCGCCACAGGCTGAACTTGCTGGTGCCGGCCACGCGCGCGTGGCGGTGGTAGGGCACGGCGATCCGCTTGAATCCCACCCAGCTGAAAAGCCCCTTCATGAAACGGTGGCGCTCGCGCATCCCGCGCAGGGCGTTCAGCGCGCGCGGTGACAGCAGGCGGAAGTCCCCGGTATCGGCCGGAATCGGTGTCCGCGACAGGCGGCCCATCACCCGATAGAACATCGCTGCCGTGGCGCGCTTGATCCAGGCCTCGCCATCGCGGGCCATGCGCGTGCCGTAGACGTTGTCATGACCTTCGCGCCAGCGCGCGACGAACTCCGGCACCAGCTCCGGCGGGTCCTGGCCGTCGGCATCGAGGATCATCGCCGCACCCTCGTGCACCAGATCCAGGCCGGCGGTCAGCGCCGCTTCCTTGCCGAAGTTGCGCGACAGCTTCAGCGCCGATACGCGTGCATCGGCCTGGGCCAGCCCGGCGATCACTTCCCAGGTACGGTCATGGCTGCCGTCGTCCACATAGAGGATGTGACCTTCGATGTCGGGCATGCCGTCGAGCACCGCGCACAGCCGTGGATGCAGCAGCGGCAGTGCCAGGGCCTCGTTGTAGGCGGCGATGACGAAGGTAAGCCGTTCGCGGGTCATGCCCGGATTGTACGTTGCCGGCACGCGCCCGGCCCGTCGTTCGCCAATTGCAGCGCCGGGCTCAGTCCTCCGACAGATAGGACGCACCACCCAGCTGGCGCGCCTGGCGTTGGATCCACGCGGCCCGCCGCTGCACATACGGCCCAGGCTTTGCCGCGTTGTAACGACGCGGTGCCGGCAGTACCGCGGCCAGGCGCGCGCTCTCGGCCGGGCTCAGCCGAGCAGCATCCTTGCCCCAGAATTTCTGCGCTGCCGCTTGCGCGCCATACACACCATCACCGAATTCGGCAATGTTGGCGTACATCTCCAGGATCCGCTCCTTTGACCACAGCGCCTCGATCAGCACCGTGTACCAGACTTCCAGGCCCTTGCGGACCCAGCTGCGGCCCTGCCACAGGAACAGGTTCTTGGCCACCTGCTGGCTGATCGTGCTTGCGCCGCGCAGGCGCCCGCCCCTGGCGTTGTGGTCGCGCGCCTTTTCGATGGCCTGCAGGTCGAAGCCGTTGTGGTCGGGGAAGCGCTGGTCTTCGGCCGCCACCAGCGAGATCGGCAGGCTCGGCGCCATCTGGTCGAGGTCGCGCCACTGGTAATGCAGCCGATAGGACCAGTCGGCCTCGCCCAGCGCCTCGCCATAGCGCCACAGCATCACCATGGACACCGGCGGGTCGATGAACCGCAACACCAGCACCTGCAGGCAGCTGAAGGCGGCCAGCAGCACCGGCAGCCACAGCAGCCGCTTCCAGCGCCAGCGTCGCCGGCGCGGCGCGGCCACCACCGCCTCTACCTTGTGCTGCTCTCCCGCTGCCCCCATTACTGGTGCATCCTTCTTCTGTCTGGTTGTCGGCGCATTATCCGGCAACCGCCCCCGTTTACGCGCGATGTGAGCCGATGACCGCCAATCCCGATTCCCTGATCCGTTTCCTGCTCCCCGACGCCGGCGTGCGTGGCGTGCATGTGCACCTGCAGGCCACCTGGCAGGAAATCCTGTCCCATGCCGCTTACCCGGACGCCGCTGCCGAACTGCTTGGCGAGGCCTGCGTCGCCTCGGCGCTGTTCACCGGCCACACCAAGATCGACGGGCGCCTGTCGGTGCAGTTGCGCAGCAGCACCGCGCTGCGCACCCTGTTCGCCGAATGCACCGCCGCCGGAACCCTGCGCGGTATCGCCCAGCTCAGCGAGGGTGGCGACGCACCGCGTGACCTGTCCCGCCTCGGTGATGACGCAATCCTCGCCATCACCATCGAGAACCCCGGCCTGGACCCGCGCGAGCCGCAGCGCTACCAGAGCCTGGTCGCGCTGACTGCGCCGGAACTGGACGAGGCCTTCGAGGACTACTTCCGCCAGTCGGAGCAGCTGCCGACCCGCCTGCTGCTGGCCGCCGACCGCAACGGTGCCGCCGGCCTGCTGCTGCAGAAGCTGCCGGGCGACGAAGGCGACGAGGATGGCTGGGCCCGCACCAGCGCCCTGTTCGAAACCCTGGGCAAGGCCGAACTGCTGGCGACCCCGGCCGAGCAGCTGCTGCACCGCCTGTTCCACGAGGAGCGGCCGGAACTGCTGGGCGGCAAGCCGCTGTCCTTTGCCTGCTCCTGCTCGCGCGAGCGGGTGGCCGGCATGCTGCAGTCGCTGGGGGAAGAGGAGGCCCGCGCGGCCGCCGAGGCCACCGGCGCCGTCGAGGTGCGTTGCGAATTCTGCGGGCGTGAGTATCACTTTCCATTGACGGAGTTCGGCATACTGTTCCACGGCGCCCAGGGGGCTGTAGCGGCGCCTGAACGACTTCAGTAAACGGCAGTCTTGTACCTGGGGAGGATCAAGGCTTGTTAAGAATTCATAAACACCCTAGGATCGAGTTCCCGTCCCCACGGGAACTTCCGTTGTCCGTCCCTGTCTGAACTGGTCCGATGCGTACCTTCCTGCGTCTACCGCTGGCCCTGCTGATCGCCCTTGGCGCGATCACGGGCGTGCATGCGCAGAGCAAGGACACCCGCACCGTGCTGCCGGTATGGAACAAGGGCAGCGGCAAGGTCGAGGCGCTGCTGTACCTGGAGCCGACCGGCGAACAGGCAGCCGGCGCCCGCTGGCATTTCGGCCGCAATTCGCTGGACGCGGCCTTTGGCCTGTCCTCCGGCGATTCGCTGGGCCTGCTCTGCAACAGCAGCAGCGGCACCAGCATCAGCGGCCTGGCCAGCCATTGCATGCTGGCCAGCCTGGGCGACGAGGATGATCTGAACAGCCGTCGTTTCAGTGGTACCGCCGCGCTGAACCGCGGCAACAGCCGCCTGGGCATCACCGCCGGCACCGGCCGTGAAACCCTGCCCGCCTGGTTGGCGGGCCCGAACAAGACGCCCTCGCTGCGCGCCGAGCAGAACGATCTGACCGTGTTCGCACAGAAGAACATCGGCCGCGAAGGCTTCGTCTCCATCGCCGGTACCTACGCCAAGGCACGCCTGGTACCGCTGGCCGACGCTTCGCCGGCCATCGTCGATCGCTGGGACAGCAAGAGCCTGAGCATCGGTGCCGGTTACGGCAACTTCACCGGCAGCATCATCGGCCGCGTGGTCGACGTGCCGGGCAAGCCCGGCAAGTGGGAAGGCCTGGGCATCGGCCTGACCTGGCGTACCCCGTGGTCCGGCCAGCTGACCGTCGGCGCCGAGAATGTGATCAGCCGCGGCAAGAATCCATTCTCCCCGCGCAACGAAAGCAACGACGACGGCACCGTGCCGTACGTGCGTTACGAACAGGATCTCTGATCCCCTATCAGGTTCAGCAACGATATTCCCGAAGGCGCCGAAAGGCGCCTTTTTTGCATCTGCGTGCCTGG
Organism: Stenotrophomonas sp. HMSC10F07; assembly: GCF_001807895.1. Classification (NCBI taxonomy): domain Bacteria; kingdom Pseudomonadati; phylum Pseudomonadota; class Gammaproteobacteria; order Lysobacterales; family Lysobacteraceae; genus Stenotrophomonas; species Stenotrophomonas sp. HMSC10F07. Next base: position 8,148 of record NZ_KV791332.1, on the reverse strand, counting down.
CTCGCACTTGCATGAGCTGTATCGACCGCAGAGCGTATCGACATATTGGGATACATATCAGTCGAAACTTTTTTCATCATTCTGCGTTAACAAACGAGGCAGATCATCATAACCATACCAGCAACTCGTTGATTGGGCTTGGAAAAGCGCGTTTTTACCAAAATCACAGACTTCATTAACACAGCTTTAATTCTTGGCGAACGCCCGTTACTATCGGATCAGCCTCGCGATTTGGGAGCGCTTTTTCGCTCCCCCGCCGGGCATTAACCCCAGCCAAGATTTCTTGGAGAGAGAGAGCCAATGAAACTCAAGTCCAGCCAGCTGCGTGACGCAGTTGTGATCGCGCTTGTCGCCGGTGCCACCACCGCGACGGCCCACGCCCAGGAAGCCACCAACCTCGACCGCATCGAGGTCACCGGTTCGCGCATCCGTCAGGTCGATACCGAAACCGCCCAGCCCGTTCTGAGCATCAGCCGTGCTTCGATCGAGAAGAGCGGCTTCAAGACGGTTGCCGACGTCCTGCAGAACATCTCTGCCGCCGGCAGCCCGGCCATCAGCCGTTCCGAGCCGCTGTCCTCCGGCGAAGCCGTCGGTGGCTTCTACATCGACCTGCGCAACCTCGGTGCCGAGCGCACCCTGGTGCTGGTCGACGGCAAGCGCCTCGGCGCCAGCGTCAGCGGCCTGCAGGACGTGTCGCAGATTCCGTCGGCCATCGTCGAGCGCATCGACGTGCTGAAGGACGGCGCCTCGTCGATCTACGGCTCCGACGCGATCGCCGGCGTGATCAACATCATCACCCGCAAGAACTTCCAGGGCCTGGAAGCCAACGCCTACGTCGGCCAGTACGGCGAAGGCGACGGCCAGAAGAGCAGCTTCGACTTCGTGGCCGGCTTCACCGGTGATCGTGGTTCGGTCACCATCGGTGCGGAATACGCCGAAGAAAAGGCCGTCTGGGCCAAGAATCGCTGGTTCAGCAAGTCGCAGCGCACGGATCGCCACCCGGACCGCGGCTGGACCCCGGTCAGCCAGTGGGGCGCGGTCTATGACGTCAATGATCCGAATGCACCGTTGCTGACGCTGAACCGTGGTGGAAATCCGTTCGATCCGAACGCCTATCACGAGACCGACCTCACCCCGATCACCGGTGACGTCAGCAACTCCAACGAGCAGATGCACCTGCTGACGCCGACCAAGCGTCGTTCGGTGTTCGCCAACGTACAGTACGACCTGACCGACAACATCCGCTTCGTCTCCGACCTGCTGTACACCCGTCGCGAGTCGCAGGCACAGGTCGCCGGTTATCCGCTGCAGTCGGCCGACTATGAGCGTCAGCTGGGTACCGTGCTCTCGCAGGACAGCTACTACAACCCGTTCGGCACCGACATGGGCTTCATCCGCCGTGGCTGGGAAGTGCCGCGCCTGTCGACCAACAAGCTGACCACCTTCCGCTTCACTGGCGCCCTGCAGGGCAGCTTCCAGTTCAATGACAAGTACTTCGACTGGGAAGCCGGCTACATCTACCAGAACTCGGAGAACCTGCAGACCCAGACCGGCAACTACAACATGCTGGCGGTCACCCAGGCCACCGGAGCGTCGTTCCTCAATCCGGCCACCGGCCGCGTCGAGTGCGGCACGGCCGCCGGCCTGGCCGCGGGCACCAACCCGATCTATGGCCCGGGCCCCGGCGGCTGCATTCCGTGGAATCCGGCCATTCCGTACGGCCGTACCGGCGACGGCGGCCTGACCGGCAACCCTGCCCTGCAGCAGTTCCTGTTCCCGACCACCAAGAACACCGGTGAAGTCACCACCAAGACCTACTACGCGAACATCGCCGGCAGCCTGTTCACCCTGCCCGCCGGCGACCTGGGCTTCGCGCTGGGTTACGAGTACCGCGAAGACAAGGGCACCTACGTTCCGGATGCGCTGTCACAGTCGGGCTACTCGACCGATCTGGCGGCCGGCCCGACCGGTGGTGGCTACAACGTCAACGAAGTGTATCTGGAGCTGAACGTTCCGATCCTGGCCGACCTGCCGGGTGCCAAGGAACTGAGCTTTAACGCCGCATCGCGCTACTCGAAGTACAACACCTTCGGCAACACCACCAACAACAAGTTCGGCCTGAAGTGGAAGCCGATCGACCAGCTGCTGGTGCGTGCCACCTATGCCGAGGGCTTCCGCGCACCAACCATCGACAATCTGTACGGTGGCAGCTCGCAGACCTTCGCCTACTTCACCGATCCGTGCGATACCGATTTCGGCCTGGCTGCCAGCGATCCGGCCACCGCCCAGCGTTGCGCCGCCGCCCTGGGCGCGCTGGCCCCGAATTTCCGCCAGCTGAAGCAGGGTTACGTCCCGGCGGAAGGTCAGGATGAGCAGAGCCCGGTGCCGTTCAACGCCGTCTCCAACCCGAACCTGACTCCGGAAAAGTCCAAGTCCAAGACCGTCGGCCTGGTGTGGAGCCCGACCTTCGCCCAGGGCCTGAACATGAGCCTGGACTGGTGGAACATCAAGATCACCAACACCATCGTCACCGACGATCCGACCACCCAGCTCAACGACTGCTACGTACTCGGCATCGCCGACCGCTGCAACTCGTTCACCCGCGACGCAACCCGCGGCATCGTGACCAACCTGACCTACGCACCACGTAATGCCGGTTACCAGGAAACCGAAGGCTTCGACTTCGATGTGGCCTATCGCTTCGAAACCAGCAGCTGGGGCAGCTTCAACGCCAACCTGCAGAACACCTACGTCAGCAAGAACGTGCTGAAGACCACCAACGCGCAACAGGTGCCGGTGTCGATCCTCAACGGCTTCAGCAGCAACTTCCGCCTGCGTTCGAACCTGGTGCTTGGCTGGGAATACGGCGATTGGGGCATCACCTGGGGTACGCGCTACTTCTCCAGCGTGAAGGAACAGTGCTACTTCTCGACCGAGTGCAGCCTGCCTGACTTCGGCTCGCCGGATCCGGCACGCGACCAGCCGATGAACCGCCGTGGCGCCACCACCTTCCACGACGTCCAGGTCTCCTGGAACGCACCGTGGAATGCAACCATCGCCGTGGGCGCGCGTAACGTTTTCGACCATTACGGCCCGCAGATGTACTCGGCGCCGAACTCGCAGTACTCCTACTACGGTGGCTACGACATCGGTCGCTTCATGTACATGCAGTACAAGCAGAAGTTCTGATCGGGAACCTGATCAGCTGATGCAGCAACGGCCCCGAAAGGGGCCGTTGTTCTTTGTGCGCCATGGACGGGCGCTGGCCAGCGCACAACAAAAAAGGCCGCAGCATCGCTGCGGCCTTCCTTCGAGATCATTTCCGGGCGCTCATCCGTTCGGAATCAGCGTCTCGATCAGATGCTCGACGTACGCTTCGAAATCCTCGCGCGCCTGCTTGGGCTGCTGCAGCTGCAGCGACAACTGCAGGAAGCCGACATAAGCGGCGTACGCAAGGCGTGCGCGATGACGCGCATCGGTCGAGCTGAGGCCGGCCTGGCGGAACGAGGCGACCAGATAGTCGAGGCGACGCTGCGAGACCCGGTCGATCACCGGCCGCACCATCGGATGATCCAATGCCTTCAGCAGCTCGCTGTAGATGATGTGCGGCTGCACTTCATGCGCCACCATCTGGAACAGCTGGCGCAGGCGCACACGCGGATCCGGTACGTCTTCCAGGCTGCCGAACACCTGTTCCTGTTCGAACAGTTCCCAGCGTTCCAGCGCCGCCTGCAGCAATGCATCGCGCGAAGGGAAATGCCAGTAGAAACTGCCCTTGGTAACGCCGAGCCGCCGTGCCAGCGGCTCTACCGCGACGGCGCCGACACCTTGTTCAGCAATCAGATCGAGGGCCGCCTGGGCCCAGTCTTCGGCACTCAGGCGGCTGTTGCGGCCGGCGCGCGGTTCGCCGGCGGAAGCGTCAGGTTGATTCATGGGCTGATTTAACCATACGCCGGGGTTCGTTGCAGTACGCGGTTGCGGTCGAAACCGTCGCAGGCCCCTCGGAAGGGTCCCTCCACGCGCATTCTGCAACGCACCATACCGTGCAGTATTGACTTCCCCTCGAAGCTCTCCATACTAGCAAGTATGGTTATGTCCCCAACTCCCGCTGCGTTCCATGACCTGCGCCTGGACGCCGCCCATGGCGCCCGCCTGGCGGCGACCGCCAGCGAGCATGGCCGGCGCGGCCGGGTCCTGTTCGCCCATGGCTTCGGCCAGACCCGCCATGCCTGGAACGCCACTGCCCGCGCACTGAACGCGGCCGGCCTGCAGACGCTGGCCTACGACGCCCGCGGCCATGGCGATTCCGACTGGAATGGCACCGATCTGCCCTATCACGGCGAACAGTTCGCCGACGACCTGATCGTGCTGGCCGGCGAACAGCCGCGCCCGCCGGTACTGGTTGCCGCTTCGATGGGTGGCCTGTTCGGCCTGCTGGCCGAATCGCGCTGGCCGGGCCTGTTCTCGGCCATGGTGCTGGTCGACATCACCCCGCGCTGGGATACCGCGGGTGTCGAGCGCATCCTCGCCTTCATGACCGCCCATCCCGACGGCTTCGCCTCGCTGACCCAGGCCGCCGACGTGATCTCGGCCTACATGCCGCACCGGCCGCGCAAATCCGAGCAGTCGCTGCGTGCGCTGCTGCGCGAGGACGGCCACGGGCGCTGGCGCTGGCATTGGGACCCACGCCTGGTGGCCGAGCTGGCCCGCGACAGCGAACAGCACCAGGACGCACTGGCCGAGGCCGCACGCCAGGTGAAGTGCCCGCTGCTGCTGGTCAGCGGCGGCCGCAGCGACCTGGTCACGCCGCAGACCGTGGCCGAATTCCTGGCGCTGGCGCCGCATGCGCGCCATGTACAGCTGCCGCAAGCGACCCACATGGTCGCCGGCGATGACAACGACGCCTTTACCGCTACTGTGTTGGACTATCTGGACGTGTTGCCCGCAGCGGACGCTGCGGCTTCGTCCGCCACAAACGAGCACGTCACCGGAGCACGCTCATGAGCATCGTTCTTCCCTTCCTCGCCTTGCTGCTGGCAGGCGCCTTCGTCGCCTACCACCGCATGCGGCTGGTTACCTGGACGCTGATCAGCGTGGCCCTGCTGGCCGCCTGCTGGTTCATTCCCTACGTCAACCAGACCGCCACCATCGTCGCTGCGGCGGTGCTGGCGGTGATCGCCGTGCCGCTGCTGCTGCCGTTCATCCGCAAGCCGCTGCTGACCGGCCCGATGATGAAGGTGTTCCGCAAGGTGCTGCCGCCGCTGTCGCAGACCGAGCGCATTGCGCTGGAAACCGGTTCGGTCGGTTTCGAGGGCGAACTGTTCACCGGTGATCCGGACTGGAACATCCTGCTCAACTACCCCAAGCCGCAGCTGACCGCTGAAGAACAGGCCTTCCTCGATGGCCCGGTGGAAGAGCTGTGCACGATGGTCAACGACTGGGAAATCACCCACGTCCACGCCGACCTGCCGCCGGAGCTGTGGGCCTTCATCAAGAAGAACAAGTTCTTCGGCATGATCATCCCGAAGGAGTACGGCGGCCTGGGCTTCTCCGCGCTGGCCCACCACAAGGTGATCCAGAAGCTGGCCTCGGTGTCCTCGGTGGTCAGCTCCACCGTCGGCGTGCCCAACTCGCTGGGCCCGGGTGAACTGCTGGTGCATTACGGCACCCAGGAACAGAAGGACCAGTACCTGCCGCGCCTGGCCGATGGCCGCGAAGTGCCCTGCTTCGGCCTGACCGGTCCGTTCGCCGGCTCCGACGCCACTTCGATCCCGGACTACGGCATCGTCTGCAAGGGCGAGTGGAACGGCGAGCAGGTGCTCGGCGTCAAGCTGACCTTCGACAAGCGCTACATCACCCTGGCCCCGGTCGCTTCGCTGATCGGCCTGGCCTTCCGCATGTACGACCCGGATGGCCTGATCGGCGATACCCGCGACATCGGCATCACCCTGGGCCTGCTGCCGCGTGATACCGCCGGCGTCGAAATCGGCCGTCGCCACTTCCCGCTGAACTCGACGTTCCAGAACGGTCCGATCCGCGGCAAGGACGTGTTCATTCCGCTGACCCAGCTGATCGGCGGCGCAGCCATGGCCGGCAAGGGCTGGAACATGCTCAACGAGTGCCTGGCGGTGGGCCGCTCGATCACCCTGCCGTCCACCGCCAGCGGCGGTGCCAAGGCCGGTGCCGCCGTGACCGGCGCCTATGCGCGCATCCGCAAGCAGTTCGGCCTGTCGGTCGGCCGCTTCGAGGGCGTGGAAGAAGCGCTGGCCCGCATCGGCGGCAAGGCGTACAAGATCAGTGCGCTGTCGCAGGCCACCGCCGCTGCGGTTGACCGTGGCGATGTGCCGTCGGTGCCGTCGGCGATCGCCAAGTACCACTGCACCACCATGAGCCGTGAAGTGATCTCGGACATGATGGACGTGATCGGCGGCAAGGGCATCATCCTGGGGCCGCGCAACTTCGCCGGCCGCAGCTGGCAGGCCGCGCCGATCGCGATCACCGTGGAAGGCGCCAACATCATGACCCGCAGCCTGCTGATCTTCGGCCAGGGTGCGATCCTCTGCCACCCGTGGGTGCTGAAGGAAATGAAGGCCGCGCAGGATCCGGATACCCGTGCCGGCCTGCAGGAGTTCGACCGCAGCCTGTTCGGCCACATCCGCTTCGGCATCTCCAATGCCGTGCGTTCGTTCTGGTTCGGCCTGACCGGCGCGCGCTTCGGCGCCGCCCCGGGCGACGCCTACACCCGCCGCTACTTCCGCAAGCTGGACCGTTACTCGGCCAACCTGGCGCTGATGGCCGACATCTCGATGATGACCCTGGGCGGCAAGCTGAAGTTCAAGGAATCGCTGTCCGGCCGCCTGGGCGACGTGCTGAGCCATGTCTACATGACCAGCGCCATGCTCAAGCGCTACCACGACGAAGGTGCACCGCAGGCCGACCAGCCGCTGCTGGCCTGGGCCTTCCATGACAGCGTGCACAAGATCGAAGAGTCGCTGTCGGCCGCGCTGCGCAACTTCCCGATCCGTCCGATCGGCTGGCTGATGTGGGCGCTCATCTTCCCGTTGGGCCGTCGTGCCGAGGCTCCGGGTGATCGCCTGAGCCGCCGCGTCGCCGCCCTGCTGATGGCGCCGAATGAAGCCCGCGACCGTCTCGCCAATGGCGTGTTCCTGACCCCGTGCGAGAACAACCCGGGTGGCCGCATCAACAGTTACCTGAGCAAGGCGATCATGGCCGAGCCGGTGGAGCGCAAGTTCCTCAAGGCGCTGAAGAGCAAGGGCATCGAGGCGCTGGACTTCAAGGCGCAGCTGGACGAAGCCGTAGCCGAGGGCGTGATCACCCAGGACGAGCGCAGCCTGCTGGAAGAGCTGCGTACGCTCACCCTGGACACCATCACCGTGGACGACTTCGACACCCACGAACTGCGCGCGGCCAGCTACTACGACCGCCAGCACAAGGATCCGCATTCGCAGGCGGCCTGATCGCCCGCGACACGCGTTGCCTTCGACGGCGGGCCTCGGCCCGCCGTCGCGTTATCCGCCGACCGGAATACCCCTCATGTCCACGCCCCTGCTCTCGCTTTACCAACGCCTGCAGCGCTGGCCCGCCGGCACCTGGCTGTTCTCGCGCGCGGTGTGTTTCAAGGCGCCCTACTTCGCCAGCATCGCGCCACGCATCACCCGCCTGGAACACGGTCGCTGCGAAGGCACGCTGGCCGATCGCCGCAGGGTGCGCAACCACATCGGCACGGTGCACGCGATCGCGATGTGCAACCTGGCCGAACTGACCGCCGGGCTGATGGTCGACGCGTCGCTGCCGAAGGGCATGCGCTGGATCCCGAAGGGGATGCAGGTGCAGTACCTGGCCAAGGCCCGCGGCACGCTGCAGGCGGTGGCGCTGCCGGCACAGCCCATTGTGGTCGCGGCCGAGGGCTATGCGCTGCCGGTGACGGTCAGCGTGCGCGACCGCGCGGGGACGGAAGTGTTCAGCGCGGTCATCGACATGTGGATGTCGCCGGCGAAGTAAATTCCCGCGAACGGCGCAGCCCCTCGTGGGTGGACGGTTATCGCGGAAAGCCTTGGTTTGGCTGGGGGCGGTGAGTTCGCGGGGGTCACTTCACCCTGGGGGCTTGGCCGCGGCATCCATGCCGCG
>NZ_KV791331.1:0-1432 GCF_001807895.1 Stenotrophomonas sp. HMSC10F07 | reverse complement strand
TGAAGTGACCCCCGAGACTTGGACGGTGGGGTCAGGCGGCTGCTTGGGCCTGTTCCCGGTACTTTACCGGGCTTAGTCCCTTCAATTTCAATCTGATTCGCTCTTGGTTGTAGTACTTGATGTACTCCACCAGCCCGGCCTCCAGGCTTTCGATGCTGTCAAAGCTGTTCAGGTAGAAGAACTCCGACTTCAGCGTCCCGAAGAAGCTTTCCATTGCCGCATTGTCCAAGCAGTTGCCACGCCGGGACATGCTTTGCTTCAACGAGTGCTTTTCCAGCATGTGCCGGTAGTTTTCGTGCTGGTACTGCCAGCCCTGGTCGGAGTGGATCATTGGCCGCTCATCCGGCGAAAGCTTCTTGATGGCCTCCTCCAGCATCTGGCCCACCAGATCAAATACGGGCTGGCGCTTGATCTGATAAGCCACGATTTCACCGTTGTAGAGGTCCATGATCGGCGACAGGTACAGCTTCATGCCTTGCACCTTGAACTCGGTGACGTCGGTCACCCACTTCTGGTTGGGCCGCTCGGCATGGAACTGGCGATTGAGGTCATTGCCAACCACAACATTGGCGGCCCCTTTGAAGGACCGGTAGCGCTTCACGCGTACCCGTGATTTCAGGCCCATCTCCCCCATCAGGCGCTGTACCCGCTTGTGATTGGTCCGATGGCCCTGATTGGCCAGTTCCAGCGTCACCGTGCGATACCCATAGCGCCCTTGGCTTTGATCGTAGATTGCCCGGATGCGCTCGCACAGGGCTGCCTCATCCTGATCCGGATGGGCCAGGACATGGTTCTGGTAATAGAACGTACTGCGTGACAGCTCTGCCGCTTCGAGCAGAAGCGACAGCGTATGAACCTGCCTCAATCCTTGGATGGCTTGCGCTTTGCGTCCTGCGCCGCCTGCTCTTCCCGGATCAAGGCATCGAGTTTTTTTAGGTAGTCGGTCTCCGCACGCAGATAGGCGACTTCCTTGAGCAGCTCATCACGGCTCATTTCCTCAGGTGGCTTGGACGAACGGGTCTTTTTCATCGGCTTTCGGGGCGGTGGCGGAGGTGGTGCCAACGCTTGGGCACCGCCTTGAGCATACAGGCGCCGCCACCGCCCCACCGCGCCGGCATCGCCAATTTGAAAGTAAGTGGTGGCCTCCCGCCCGGACATGCCGTCCTGGCCCATCTTCTTCAGGACAGCCAGTTTGAATGTGAGGTCATAGGACCGGGCCTGGCGGCGAAACCCGCGCCAACCATGCAGCCGATAGGTCGCCACCCAGCGCCTGACCGTGGAGAACTCCAGGCCGTGGCGACGGGCAATGGCTTTGATCGATGTGGAGGTCTTGCAGGCCTCTTTGGCAACCTGCAGCTTGAAGCGCGCGTCATATCTGTTCATGTATCCCTCGGAGGTTGGATCTGGCGTCCAACTCCTGGGGGTCACTTCA
>NZ_KV791330.1:0-751 GCF_001807895.1 Stenotrophomonas sp. HMSC10F07 | reverse complement strand
AGGGCTATCGGATCGTCACCGGCCGCAGCCGGGACTCGATGATGATCCTTGTGACCAACATGGCGCGCGCCGCCCTGATCGTGGCGGTGGCGACGAGCATGGGCATGTTCGGTCGCGACCTCCATGAATTCCTGACGGAAGACGTGAAGGGGCTGATCACGCACGTTGTGACCGGCAAGGACGAGAAGCCCGAGGCGCAGATCGACAAGAGCCTTGCCTGGATGCAGGTGGCGCTGTCCAGCATCGATGGGATCAAGATTCTCAATGATCCCGAACTGCAGGCTGACAAGACCCGTGCGATGTGGTTCATCGGCCTGGGCACGGGCGGACCTGCAGTGACGGCAGGTTCCATGTTGCTGCTGTATGAGGTCGCCATGGCCCTGTTCATCGGCTTGGGACCACTGTTCATTCTGTGCCTGCTGTTCGATCAGACCAAGCAGTTGTTCCAGCGATGGCTGTTCTACGGCATTGGAACCATGTTCTCCATGGCGGTGCTGGCGGCGATGGTCTCGATCGCGCTGGACATGGTGATCCGCGTGTCGGCCTCGTTCTGGATGACAGCGCTTGTGAACAAGTTCCCGCTCATGGGCGCGTCCAGTGACGGTATGACCAGTCAGGCGATGCAGCAGGGCGGCATGGGATTGATCCTGACGACCTTGATTCTGACTGCGCCCCCAATGGCGGCCATGTTCTTCCAGGGCACCTTGGGTAGCTTCATGGCATATTCGCAGATAGGTGGCAGCCCGGTGGC
>NZ_KV791329.1:0-12625 GCF_001807895.1 Stenotrophomonas sp. HMSC10F07 | reverse complement strand
TGGCATATTCGCAGATAGGTGGCAGCCCGGTGGCGCAGGCGCCGGGCCGAGCGGGCAGCCGCCGGGTAGTTGCTACACGCCTCCGGCTCCAGAGAAGGGCGGGACACATGGTGCCACTACCGAGCAGGTTGTTGGTTCGCGAGTGACTGGCGGTAGTTCATCGCCGGGTTCGGCGGTGGTGGACTCGGGGCGTCTTGGTCTCGCAAAGAACAACGGCTGATGGGAAGTTTGAGGGTCTAACGATATGGTCTCGATACTTGGCCGCCGATGTGCGCTTATCTTCGGCGCTGCAGCTTGCATGCTATTTCTTGGCCTCCCGCCCGTTGCTGGTGCTGAAGGGCGTTGCCCGCCAGGCCAGTATCCAATCGGAGGTCAGGGTGTTGGTGGGTGTGCGCCGATCCCGGGAGGGGACGCGGGATCGGGTCAGACGGGCCCTATCCAAACAGGACGCTGGAATAAGACTTGGGGCGCGATTGCCATGGCTTCCAATGGTGACGTCGGTGTGTCAGTCGGAAAAGTGAGAAAGGCTGACGCCTCAAATGAGGCCTTGGCCAATTGTAGTCAGCACGGGGCATCGGATTGCAAGGTTACTCAGACTTACAAGAATCAATGCGTCGCGCTGGTCTCTCCCCGAACTAGCGCATTCGGCGGTTCCACGTTTGGACGCGCTGAATCTGTCTCTGCCGCGACTTCATTGGCGATGGGGCTTTGCACTAAGCGCGGCAGTGAAGGTTGTAAGGTGATCTACTCGGCATGCAGCGAACCGGAATTCCAGTCGTTCTGAGTGGTAGTCAGTGAGGCGCCGCAGGTTGCAATTGCTGGAAGAATTTAGGTTTACCTGCTCTCATGTTTCGCTTGTCAACTCAATTTGACCTGCCCCCTGCGTTAGGGCCAAGGTCTACTTCGTAGAGTCCGTGGTTGTGAGCTTATCGCCCGGGTTCGTGGTTGCAAGGGATCCATGCTCGCGGAGTAAGGCGGCGAACTCGGTGGGGGCGCTCTTGCCTAGCGAGTTGTGCGGGCGTACTTCGTTGTAATCGCGTCGCCAAGCAGAGATCGTCGCCTTGGCATGCTCCAGTGAGGTGAACCAGTTTTCGTTGAGGCATTCGTCGCGGAACTTGCCGTTGAAGCTCTCGATGTAGGCGTTTTGGGTGGGTCTGCCAGGCTGGATCAGCAGCAGCTTCACGCCGTTGGCAACGGCCCACTGGTCGAGAGCTCGTCCGGTGAACTCCGCCCCTGATCGGTCCGGATCATGGCCGGATAGCCGCGGAAGTGGCACACCGTTTCCAGGATGTCGGCCACGCCCTGCCCGTTGATGCGGCGGGCGACCGCGATCTCCACGGCCTCCTTGGTGCAGTCGTCGACCACAGTCAGACACTTGATCGGCCTGCCGTTGGCCAGGGCGTCGAACACGAAGTCCATCGACCAGTTGTGGCTCGGACCGGAAGGGGCGTGCAACGGTCAGCGTTCGACCGCGACGCGCTCGCGCTTGCGCCGTGCCTGCGCACTACCAGTCTTAGCGGAAGGACGACGTCCCCCCGGTTTTGAACGCCCGGGCACACTCCAGCGCGGTGCCCGACGTCAGGGGCGGGTAGGCATCCATTCACGTTAACCGCGCTTTTTCTGTGATCAAGTGCGCTTTTCATCCCAAGCCCCCTTCGACGAGCGCTGCCTCCTCGAAGTAAGCTGCGTGCGCGTCAAAATCCCGGCGCGCCGGTGCCATCGAACGCAGGAGCTTTTCCGTCCATGAGGACTGTGCCCCCCCGCGATGCGGGTGACGCTTGCCACCATCGCGGTTGCCGTGGGCTCGGGGCTATCATCCGCCATGGCGGCCGCAGGGCACGTGCGAGGCATCGCCCCGTTTCCGGCCTCCGCTCGGGAACTGGCAGGACGGGATTGAAGGAGTTGCAGGGGATGGAGAAGGGGAGTGGCGTACACATGGACAATGCCTTGGCGTTCGTTCCGTCCGGCGCGAACCTGCTGGAAGCCGTGCGCGGTGATCTGACTGGCAATGGTTTCCAGGACCAGCTGCTGGTGATCGACCAACCTCCTCCGGAGGGCTTGCTGCCCGGCGAGCACGGTCCCAACCGGGTGCTGTTGCTGCTGCTGGGCGACGCCACGGGCCGATGGCAGTTGGCGGCGCGCAACGACAAGCTGGTGCCGTGTTCCACCCGGGGAGGCATTGCCGGCGATCCCTTCGCGTACGTGACCATCGAGGATGGTGCGTTCAGTGTGATCACCAACGGCGGCAGTCGCGAACGCTGGAGCAGCGTCTACACGTTCCGGTATGCACCTGCCGAGCAGGCGTGCTGGGTGCATGGCGTGCAGCGCAGGGTGGTCGACACCGAGACCGAGGCCACCCATACGCGTGACTTCTCGGCTGCCGAACTTGGCCGGGTGCGGTTCGAGGATTTCGATCCGTCCGTCGTCGCCGACGTCAGCTTGCCCTGAGTGCCATGCCGGTGAGGAGGCGGGAGTATCCAACGATGATCGAGCAGGAGTTTCACCGTGTCGCAGGATAGGGAGTCGCAGCTGTTGCGGCAGGCCACGGAGGCCGGCATGACCTCGTCCCGGGAACTGGCCAACTTCATGGCGCAGGCCGGGCACGAGTCCCGTGGCCTGAGCCGGCTCAATGAAAGTTTCAACTTCACCCGGGGTATCTCGCAGATCCCGGTGGAAGCGGCGTGGCGCAATGGCAATGGTGCGCTTGAGAGCGCGCGCCAGGAGGCGCTGCGTGGTCGGCCGGAGAACCTGGCCGAACTGATGTATGGCGGGCGTATGGGCAATGACGCGCCTGGCGATGCGTTGAAGTATCACGGCCGTGGCTATCTGCCTCTGGTCGGCAAGGAGAATTACGAGCGTGCCGGCAAGGCGCTGGATCTGGACCTGGTGAACCACCCGGAACTGGCCGCGCAGCCCGAGCACGCTGGCCGCATTGCCGTGTGGCAGTGGCAGACGCGGGTGCCGGAAGCGGCGCGCGAGGACGTGCGCGAAGCGACGCGCGCGATCAATGGTGGCCTGAACGGCATCGAGGCCCGCCAGCAGCGATTCGAGGTGTGGCAGCAGAAGCTGACGCCTGATGTGATGGCGCGGCTGGAGCGGGGCGAAGTCGGGGCGCCGGCCCAGCAGGCCACCGTGCGCGACATGTCGCAGCCTGGCGCGCCGGGGCATGCCCTGTTCCAGGGCGCCCGCCACCATCTCCAGCAGATGGGACCACAAAGCGGTCTGCGCAGCGTGCAGGAACTGGACAATGCTGCCGGCGCACTGGCGCTGAGCGCGCAGAAGGCGGGGATGTCGCGCATCGATCATCTCCTGGCTGGCAACGACGGCCGCACGTTGTTTGCCGTGCAGGGCGCGCTGGGTGACCCGGCCATGCTGCGCGCTTCGGTCGAGCGCGAACAGGCGGCACAGCAGCCGCTGGCACAGAGCAGCCAGCAGTTGGCCGCCAGTGTCGCCCAGCAGGACCCCGCGGCCGCGCTCGCCCGCGAGCAGGAGCAGCGCTCTCGATCCCTGTAGCACCTGATGCCGGCGGGCAGAGTGCCCGCGGGCGCTTTACGTACGACGCGTGGCGCCCTGTGGCGCCGACATGGAAACCCACTCGTAAGGACACCACATGCGAATCGTTCCCTCGAATACCCGGCACACCGCTGCCCGCTGCACTGCATCCGTGCGCCGGCTGCCGCCGCTCTGGCTGCTGTCACTTGGACTTGCCGCAGCGTCGGCACAGGCTCAGGAGGCAGCGGTACCTGTGGTGGAGACGCCCCCCGCTGCCGAGGCTACCGTTGAGGCGCCTGCAGAGGCGGCGGCCGTTGCAGCGCCCGCGGCGGCCGACGCCGTTGTCGTGGCGCCGACGCCCGAGGTGTCGGCTGCCGTGACACCCCCTGCGACACCTGTGGTGGACGCGCAGCCGGCGCCGACTGCGGATCCGGCGCCGGCGCCCGTTGCGCCCGCAGCGGCGGCACCTGTGGCTGCACCGCCTGCCGCCGTCGAGCCAACCGTTCCCGCGGTAGCCCCCGCTCCGCCCGCATTGGCCATCGTGCCGTTGCCGCCAGAGCAGGCGACCGAGCGGGCGCTCGGTGCCCGCTGCCCGGTGGATCTGGCCGGGCGGCTGGCGACCCAGGGCGACCTGCTGATTGGCGCCTGCCAGGGCACCATGCCGGCGCATCTGGCCGCGTTGCTGGTCGCGCTGCCCGTGCAGGACATCCACCTGCCGCGCAGCTGGCGCGAGCGTGAGGTGCGGCAGAAGGCCTGGTTCAAGGCTGTGCCGGGCTATGGCCAGCGCCCGGACTTCATCGTGCGGATGGGCGACATCTGGGTGCGTTCGCTGGAAGGGCGCGACGCCGACAGCACGTTCTATCTGGTGTCGGCGCCGTTCACCTGCAGCGACCAAGTCGCCAACCGTGATGAGTACGGCGCGGAGCCGGTCCGCGTACCCGCAGGTGATTGCCGCGAGGCTTATGTAGCCCAGCGTGTGTACCAGGTCCGCGGGGATGCGGCGCCGAGGGATGTGACCGCCGATGCCATGCCGACGATGCCCCCGGTCACGGAGGCCGATCGTGCGCGCCAGCTGTCGCGTGAGGGCCGGATCAGCCTGGACCACAGCAAGCTGCAGTACGGCCCGGCCATGCGTTGGTTCGTGCAATACCCGGAGTCGGCGCAGAAGGGTGGTCCGCGCGCCTACAGTGACTGGAACCGTGAGCACATCGCGTTCGTGGTCTGGACCGGTGATCGCTTCGAGCTGCGCGAGAAGGTCGCGCGCGCGCAGTGGCCCTGTGACCCGGTGGCACCCGGCGATCGCGCCTGTGGCGGATTCCCGGATTCCGGGCCCGATCTGTTCGTGACGGCCGCAGCATCCGTGCCAATGGCAGCGTCCAGCCCCTGAGCCGAAGTCTCGAAGTGATGCGGGAGCCGGGCTGACCGGCTCCCGCGCTGCATCAGGCCTGCAGGCTGCGGGTCTGGTTCCGCTGCTGTTCCAGCTGCTGGTCGCGCTCCAGCGCAACGCCCTGGTCGGCGGCCTGCTGGTCGATGCGCTGGCTGCTCTGTTCCAGCGGGGTGTTCATCGCCACTGCCGTATCCACCGATACGCGAAGGTGGGCGGGGTCGCCGCCCTGGCCCTGCACGGCGAAGCTGCGCGAGGCATCGGCATTCATGACCACTTCGTCGATGCGCTTGCCGCCTGCTGCGTGCATTTCGGCGGCCAGGCTGCCTGCCAGTTGCGTGCTCATCACGTCTGGTACCCGGCCGACGCGGACATCCTGCGCGTGCACGCCACGGATCGCGTCGTTGAACAGTGGGTTGCCCACATGGTTGGCATCGTCCATTCGCAGCATGCTGGTGTGATGGCCGTTCTTCTCCGCTTCGCGGCGTGCCGGCTCACCGGGCTGCAGCGGGCCGCGGATGTGGTCGTACAGGTCGACGGCGCCGCCTGGAATGCCCCGCGCCGCGCGGGTGACACCACGGCGCAGTGATTCAACGTCGTCGCGGTACTCCTCGATCATCCTGGCGTTGTCTTTTGCCAGCTTCTGCGTTTCCGGGTGCTGCAGCACCGAGCCGTCACCGAGGAAGTTGCCCAGCTTGTGCGCGCCGAACGAGCTGCCTGCGGCGATGATCGGCCGGTCGGGGATAAGGGCGCGCAACGAGTGATTGCTGAAACCGTTCGCGGCGAGCGTGCTGATTTCATTCGGCCTGGCGTAGATGCGCACCTGGCCGAAGTGCGGCGACGCCGCGCTGACCGGATCGGAGGCCATGACATGGTTGATCATGGTGTTGCCGCCTTCCGGAATGCGGTAGCTGAGGCTGACCGCGCCATAGGCGTTGAAGGTTTCGCCCTTGACGTTGAAATGGTGCGAGGTGATCTGCGCCAGCGCGCCGCCGAGGGAGTGGCCGGTGACGGTGACCTCCGGCGGACGTTGGCCGAGATCCTGCCCCTCCTTCTTGGCGTAAGCGAGGGCGCGTTGGGTCAGCGCGATTGCGTCTGGCGCCTGCACATTGGTACGGGCGACGACCATGCCACCATCGGTCAGGATCGCATCGCGGGCGATCTGTTCGGTGCCGCGATGTGCGACGACAATTTCATTGGTGTCGACTCGCTGGTAGATCGTTCCCTGATAACCGTTCAATCGATTATCAACGTGCTCGAGGATCTTGTACTTGTGCCCGTTGATCGGAACGATTTCTTCTTGACCAGGCGCTCGACGACCGACCGCATAATCCTTGTATGCATCTTCGGATAGCGCAGCGTAGTCTTGGCTGTTGAGGCTCATTGGCGGACCTCGCTGGCTTCAAGCGAAGCGGAGAACAGCGCATTCCGCAGTTCAGGGCGGAACTTTGTCGGATCCTTTTGGCCACTTGCACCGTAGTCCGGAATCTCGCTGACTCGGGGATAGTCGGCTCGCGGATAGTGGCGGGTCTCGACTTGGCCTTCGATAAGCGGCGAAGCTTCAATGAATGACAGGAAGCGCGTCTCGCCTTCGGCACCCGTCGCCTTCAACATCGCCCCAGCACCAGTGAACTCCCAGTGGCACACGCCACGACCGTAGTAGTCTTCATCCAGCATGCGGTCCACATACAGCGTGCCCCGGTACTCACCATCGCTGACCTTGCGCAGTTCCACCGGTTCCTGGCTGGTAATCCGTGCAGCCGTGCCGGTCGCCGGCTCGATATAGCCACACTGGTCTTCGTTGATGACGTCGTACTGCGCGACGGCTTCAACCACCGCGAAATTGCCGGGGGCGTCCTTCAGGCGCAGCACCAGTTCATAGGCCTTGCGCGGGCTGGGGTTGAGCTTGGCGAGGCCGCGCCCACCCTGGGCGACATCGGCTTCAGCAGCGGCACGTTCCTGGTTCATGGCGGTCTCCGGATGGCAGGCGGTCAACAGAAGCAGAGCAAGGCACGGAATCATCTTGTGGCGCAATGTCGGCCTCCTTGGGGGGTAAATGTGTGGAACTGGCAGCTCATGGCATGAGCTTCTGCACAGTGGTGGTGGTTGAGAACAGCGCGTCGCGCAGATCTTCGCTGTACCCCGACGGAGCTTCCTCGCCACTGGCGCCAAAGTTGGCGACAGTGTCGGCGCGCGGATAGACAAGGTTCGGGTAATAAAGCGTCAGAGGCGAGTCGTTCTCCATGCGCTTCTTGTCGACGAACGTCAGGAATCGCGTATCCGCCTTGCTGGTCGTAGCGCGCAACATCGCACCGACGCCCGTCAGCGTCCAATCGCAGGCGCCGCGCCCGTAGTAGTCCTCATCCAGCATGCGGTCCAGGTAGAACGTACCGCGGTACTCGTTCTCGCTGACCTTGTGCAGGGTGACGGGCTCTTGGCTGGTGATGCGGCCCGCAGTGCCTGTTGCAGGCAGTATCCGCCCGCAGTCTTCGTAGTTGCTGACGTCGTACTGGGCCACGCCCTCCACGATCGCGAACGGGCCCGGCGCGTCCTTCAGTGTCAGCACCAGTTCGTAGGCCTGCTTCGGCGCCGGGTTGAGTTTGGCCAGGCCGCGTCCACCCGCGGCGACGTCACGCTCGGCGTCGGCGTAGGGCGAACATGCCGCCAGCGGGACGAGGGCGAGCAATGCCAGCAGCGGCCGCCCCCTGGGTTCGGGGCGAGCTACACCCATGGCGCGAGCCTGCATCGTTCGTCCATGTCCATCTATCCTTCCTGGGTGGCAGGTATCTCGATTATGGAACGTGCCGGGAGCGCTGTGCCACCCTTGGAGACGGATTTTTGACGCCCCGGGGAAGCATTGCCCGGGCGGATCGCTTGCCGCACAAGGCTCGCGATCATCACGTTGGCATTGCTGCCGGAGGCAGGTCTGCGGCTGAATCCGTGACTGAAATCAATCATTCACATGTCCATCACTTCATTGAAGGCGCCCTCCTTGAACTGCACGATCCGCCCTGAAATCCGCGAAGACCACGCGGTCATCCACGCACTCACCGAGGCAGCCTTCCGCGAAGCCCCGCACAGCAGCCACACCGAGCAGTTCATTGTGGATGCACTGCGTTCGCGTGGAGAGCTGAGTCTTTCGCTGGTCGCCGAGAAGGACGGCCAGGTCGTCGGGCACATTGCCCTGTCGCCGGTGACGATCAGCGATGGCAGTACGGGCTGGTTTGGCCTGGGACCAATCTCGGTGCTGCCCGGATGGCAGGGGCAGGGTGTCGGCGCGGCGCTGATGCATGCGGCGCTTGATGCACTGCGTGAGCAGGGGGCGCAGGGCTGCGTATTGCTGGGAGAGCCCGCGTACTACGGTCGATTCGGATTCCGCGCCGAGCCGGGCCTGGTGCTGCCGGGTGTTCCGCCAGAGTGCTTCCAGGCGCTGCACCTGAGGCCGTCGATGGCGCAGGGAGAGGTGCAGTACTCACCGGCATTCGAAGCCACGGCCTGATGATCGGGGGCGGGCCTCGAATATCCGTCCAATGTCAGCCGTTGTGCCGGAGATGGATCAGGGGATACGGACGGCCCTGCGAATCGAGCGGTGAGCGGCCGGTTTCGACGAAGCCCATGCGCAGGTAGAAGCCAACGGCCTGTGCGTTCTGCTCATTGACGTCGGTACTCAGCTGCGGATGCCGGGCCAGCGCGTGCTGCAGCAGTTGCCGGCCGATACCAGTGCCGCGCACGTCCGGATCGATGAACAGCGCTTCCATGTGCGTGCCGTCGATCAGCATGAAGCCAAGGGGGCGGTCCTGAGCGTCGACCGCAACGGTCATCGGCGCCTGCGGCAGGAAGCTGGCGACTTCGGCATCGATGGCCTGGCGGTCTTCGGCGCTGAGGAAGTCGTGGGTGGCGTCGACGGCACGGCGCCAGAGGTCGACGAGGGCGGCGCCGTCATCGGCGCGCGAGGGACGGAGGGTGGTCATGGGTTCACCAAGGTGCTTGCGGAAGGGCTCAGTATGAGGCCTGCAGCCTGGCTTCAGCGCGCTCGCTGCTTGGACCGCCGGTCGTGCGCAATGGCACCGCCGATACCCGCGCCGCCTGCACGGCCGCGGGCGTACAATGCGGCCCCGGCGGCCATCCTGGCCCTGCAGACACGCGAGAACCGCCATGACCGATGTCCTGGGTGTACCGGTGCACGACGCCGATGAACACTGGATGCGCCATGCGCTGGCGCTGGCCGAGCGTGCGCAGCGCGAGTTCGACGAGATTCCGGTCGGTGCGGTACTGGTGGGCGCCGATGGCCAGCTGCTGGGCGAGGGCTGGAACCTCAACATCGCCTCGCACGATCCCAGTGCGCATGCCGAGATCGTGGCCATGCGCGCCGGCGGCACGCGGCTGGCCAATCATCGGCTGCTCGGCAGCACCCTGTACGTGACCCTCGAACCCTGCGCGATGTGCGCGATGGCCATCGTGCATGCACGCGTCGCCCGCTTGGTCTACGGCGCCAGCGACCCCAAGACCGGCGCCTGCGGCAGCGTGTTCGACCTGCTGGGTGATGCCCGGCACAATCACCGGGTGGAAATCCACGGTGGGGTGCTGGCCAAGGAGGCCAGCATGCGCCTGACCAATTATTTCCGCGCCAAGCGCGGCAAGCCGCCGTTGCTGCTGGAAGACCATGCGGCCGAGGGCTGAGGGGCGAACGGGTATGATGGGCGCCTCTTTCCTTCACCGGTAGGCCGCGCGCCTGCCCAGCAACGAGGCGACACAATGGCGGACACCGGCGCGGCCAACGAGCGACTGATCTGGATCGACCTGGAGATGACCGGGTTGGATACCGACAACGATTCGATCATCGAGATCGCTACAGTGGTCACCGATGCCCAGCTCAATGTGCTGGCTGAAGGCCCCGAGTTTGCCATCCACCATCCACTGGAAACGCTGGAAGCGATGGATGAGTGGAACCGCAACCAGCACCGTCGTTCCGGCCTGTGGCAGCGCGTGGTGGACAGCACCACCACCCTGGGCCAAGCCGAAGCGCAGACGGTGAACTTCCTGGCGCAGTGGATTCCGGCCGGCCTGTCGCCGATGTGCGGCAACTCGATCTGCCAGGATCGCCGCTTCCTGCACCGCCAGATGCCGAGGCTGGAGAAGTACTTCCACTACCGCAACCTGGACGTGTCCACGGTGAAGGAACTGGCCAAGCGCTGGGCGCCGAGCGTGGCCGCCGGCGTCGGCAAGAACAGCAACCATACCGCGCTGAGCGACGTGCACGATTCAATCGCCGAGCTGCGCCACTACCGCCAGTTCATGGGCGCGCTGTCGGGCCTGCCGGCTGCCTGAACGACGCCGTCGGGCATGGCCCGGCGCTACCGGGTGACACACCAACGGGTAGTGCCGGCCGCTGGCCGGCAAGGCGCGGGATCCGCGCCTTCTGTCGTGACCCACGACGAACCGTTCAACTTCCGGGCGCTAAGATCGGCGCCATGAACGAGCCCATCCTGCTTCCCCGCGACATCGCCCATGACGCCCGCGACTGGTCCGACCTGCAGCGCGCGGTGGCGCTGCTGGAAGCGCCGACCCTGACCGCGCGCATGGCGAACCTGGTCGGTACGCCGCTGGAGTTCGCGGTGAAGGCGCTGCCCAGTTCGGTCTCCAACCGCATCCACGGTGCGGTGCAGGCGGCACTGTCCAAGTCGGCGCAGGCAGCCCTGTGGAGCATGGACAACTCGCCCGGCAAGGGAGCGTCGACCCGCTGGCACAAATTGGCGGCAGCCACCTCCGGTGCGGTCGGCGGTGCCTTCGGCTTTGCCGCCCTGCTCATCGAGCTGCCGGTGTCGACCACCATCATGATGCGTGCGGTGGCCGACGTGGCCCGCAGCGAGGGCTTCGACCTGTCCGAGTTCAGCACCCGCCAGGCGTGCCTGGAGGTGTTCGCGCTGGGCGGCAACTCGCCGCGTGATGACGCCAGCGAGACGGGCTATTACCTGGCCCGCGGCTTCACCACCGATGTGATGCGCCACCTGTCGGCCGAGCTGGCCGGGCGCGTGGTGACCGGCCGCGACCTGACGCTGGGCGTGGCGCCGAAGGAAGCCGGCAAGCTGCTGGCGAAGATGGTGGAGAAGGTGGCGGCGCGCTTCGGCGTGGTTGTTACCGAGAAATTCGCTGCGCAGGCGGTGCCGATCGTTGGTGCGGCCGCGGGTGCAACGCTGAACACCATGTTCACCGACTACTACCAGGACATGGCGCGTGGTCACTTCATCGTGCGCCGGCTGGAATTGAAGTACGGGGAAGATGTGGTGCGCACCTGCTATGACCGCGTGGCGCATGGCGGCGTGCTGATCGAACCCACGCTGTAACCGGCTTCGGGGTCGGAGCCCTTTGCGTTGCAAAGGGATCCGACCCCGGTTGCGCGCGGGGCCGGGTCCCGTTCCGCAGGAAGGGACTCTGCCCCCCGGCTGGCCATCCTTGCCTTCGGGGAACAATTGTTTTGCCAGTGCATGCCTGTTGCCTGGCAGCTGGCATCCCCATCCTTTGCGGCAGTCCCCCCGCAAGAGATCGCCGCCATGTTGTTCACTCCCCACCGCTTGGGCGCCTTGACCCTGCCCAACCGCATCGTGATGCCGCCGATGACCCGCTCGCGTGCCGCCGACGGCAACGTCGCCACCGCGGACATGGCCGCCTACTACGCCCAACGCGCCAGTGCCGGCCTGATCGTCAGCGAGGGCACCCAGATCAGCCCGCAGGGCCAGGGCTATGCCTGGACCCCGGGCATCCACAGCCCGGAACAGGTGCAGGGCTGGCGTCGGGTGACCGATGCGGTGCACGCCGCTGGCGGCCGCATCTACGCCCAACTGTGGCATGTGGGCCGGGTCTCGCACGTGGCCCTGCAGCCGGGTGGTGCCGCCCCGGTGTCGTCGTCGGCGTTGTTGGCGGAAGGCGTGAAGGTGTTCGTCGACCCGACCGGGGCAGGTCCCGAAGCCGGGGTGGGCGAAATGATCCAGCATTCGATGCCGCGCGCGCTGCGCGAAGACGAGATTCCGGGCATCGTCGCCGACTACGCCCAGGCGGCACGCAACGCGCTGGACGCAGGCTTCGATGGCGTCGAGCTGCACGGTGCCAATGGCTACCTGATCAACCAGTTCATCGACTCGCAGGCCAACCGGCGCACCGACGGCTATGGCGGCGCGTTGCAGAACCGGCTGCGTTTCCTGCGAGAGGTCGTGCAGGCGGTGACGGCCGTAGCCGGTGGTGACCGCGTCGGTGTCCGTCTGGCGCCGCTGACGACGTTGCAGGGCGCAGTGGACGATACGCCACAGGCGACCTATCTGGCGGCAGCCCACCTGTTGGGTGAGCTCGGCGTCGGTTACCTGCACATCGCCGAGGCCGACTGGGATGATGCACCGTTGATGCCGGTGGCGTTCAAGCAGGCGCTGCGCATGGTCTACCCGGGGACGCTGATCTACGCTGGCAAGTACACCGCCGAACGCGCCGAGCAGGCACTGGCTGAAGGCTGGGCTGACCTGATCGGCTTCGGCCGCCCGTTCATCGCCAACCCGGATTTGCCGGAGCGTCTGCGTACCGGTGCGGCGCTGAATCCGCCGGATCGTGCGACATTCTTTGGCGGTGGCGCGGTTGGCTTCACCGATTACCCGACGCTGGAAGAGAGCGTCGCGGCCTGATCCTGAAGGCTGCCGGCCAGCGGCCGGCACTACCGGTGCATGGAGATGGGTCGGTGCCGGCCAGCGGCCGGCACTACCAGGG
>NZ_KV791328.1:0-16776 GCF_001807895.1 Stenotrophomonas sp. HMSC10F07 | reverse complement strand
CACCGGAGTGGACGTTGTTGCCGATGCTGCTTCGGCGTTGGGCCCGAAGGCCTTTCGTCGTTGCGAGCCGCCTATTATGCCGGACTTTTCGAGTCCGTCAACACCTTCGTTCGATCAACTCGTTCGTCGGTGGTGGCGTCGCTGTTCGCGTGTCGTTTCCGGAGAAGCGATGCGCTGCAGCAAGGGGGCGAATTCTAGAGATCCTGCAGATTTCGTCAAGGCTTTTTTTTGCACGGTGATGACAGAAGCATCGCGACATCACGCATGACGTACGCTCGAAGATCACTGCGGCGTTGCCCGCGCGTTGCGCGGTCAACGCCGCAACCCCTATCAATGCAGGGATGCACAATGCAGGGATGCACAGTGGAGACAGAGCAATGAGCATGCAGGTGCGGCGCGCATGGTGGCGCGATCTTTCGATGCCAGCCATCGTCGCTGGCTTCATTACGGTGCTGGTCGGCTTCGCCAGCTCAGCCGTGATCGTGTTCCAGGCCGCACAGGCCGTCGGCGCCAACCAGGCGCAGATCGCCTCCTGGATGTGGGCGCTGGGGCTGGGCATGGGCGTGACCTGCATTGGCCTGTCACTGCGCTATCGCGTGCCGGTGGTGACGGCGTGGTCGACCCCGGGCGCGGCGATGCTGGTGGTGGGTGCCGGCGGCGCGTCGCTCGCCGAGGCCACGGGCGCATTCCTGCTGGCCGCCGTACTCAGCTTGCTGGCGGGCTTCTCGGGCATCTTCGCCCGACTGATGCAACGGGTGCCGATGGCGCTGGCCGCCGGCATGCTGGCCGGTGTCCTGCTGCGCTTCGGGCTGGATGTGTTCGTGGCCATGAATACCCAGCTGGTGCTGGCACTGGCGATGTTCACCACCTGGCTGGCCGGGCGCAGGCTGTTCCCGCGCTATGCGGTGATCGCCACGTTGCTGGTCGGCATCGCCGTCGCCGCGAGCGACGGCCTGCTGCACGCCCAGCAGGTGCATCTGCAGCTGGCGATCCCGCAGTGGGTGACGCCCTCCCTGTCATGGACCGCCGTGGCCGGCATCGCCCTGCCCCTGTTCGTGGTCACCATGGCCTCGCAGAACATTCCCGGCGTGGCGGTGATGCGCGCATCCGGCTACGACGCCCCGGTGTCACCGCTGATCGGCTGGATCGGTGTGGTCAATACACTACTGGCGCCGTTCGGTGCGTACGCGCTGAACCTGGCCGCGATCACCGCCGCGATCTGCATGGGCCGTGATGCACATGAGGATCCGGCTCGCCGCTATACCGCGGCGATGGCGGCCGGTGCCTTCTACATTGTCGTCGGGCTGTTCGGCGCCACGGTGGCCGCACTGTTCGCGGCCTTCCCCAAGGAGCTGGTGGCCTGCGTGGCCGGTATCGCCCTGTTCGGCACCATCGGCAACAGCCTGGCCAGTGCGCTGGCGGTAGAGCGGGACCGCGAGGCGGCACTGGTCACCTTCCTGGTCACCGCCTCGGGCGTCTCACTGGCCGGCATCGGCTCGGCGTTCTGGGGGCTGGTGGCCGGTGCGCTGTGCCTGCTGGTATTGCGGGTACGGGCACCAGCCTGAGCAAACGTGTCAGGCCGCCATGCGGGCGACGGTGTTGATCACCCCGACAGCCGCCAAGCCGATCACCACCGCCCAGACGCTGGTCCCGCCACGACGCTGCAGTTCGGTACGGATGCGGTGGTGCTGCCCGGCGTGAGCAGCCTTCACTTTGCCCAGCAGCCGCGTGCAATAGCGCAGGTAAAGGGTATTGGCGGTCATCGCGATGGCAAACCGTGGCACCGCCAGCAACACCACCATGAGCAGCGGATTGGCACGGGCCGCCAGCAGCGCGATGCCGAACAGGACCAGCTCGAAGAGGATGGCCGCCAGGTACATTTTCCGGTGCAGCAGCCAGTAGGTCGGCACCAGGAAGGCGGGCCAGTGCCACGGCCGCGGCGGCTTCGGCACTGGGCTGTCCAGGTGCCAGCGCTGGCGGTAGAGCGCTGCGTTGGGCCCCACGAGGAGGTTCAGATCGTCCGCGTCGGATGGAGCGGTCGCACCGTCCACCTCTGCAGCAGGCGCGAGATAGGGATTGTCATCCGCCGGGGACGCCGGCGGGGTATCCAGATGAGCCATGTCGGCGATTCCTTGCCCGGGATGATCCCGCGGTAGCGGCAGCTACCGGTGAATCTGAAGCCGCTCCGGCCTCAGCCTGCCATCGCCTGCCCCACCAGCATCACCGCAACGACGGCGATAGCCACCACCGCCGCTGCCAGTGCATTGGTGTCACCGCGCCTGGCCAGCTCGCTGCGCAGGCGTGCCTCGTCATCGCCCGCCAAGGCGCGCGCGCGGGCGATCTCACGCTGGCAATGCGCCAGGTACCAGCGATTGGCATACACCGCAGCGGTGACGTTGATCGCAAGGGTGATGACCATCGACACGCCTTCTGGTACGCCCAGCAACGCCTCGGCGATACTGAAGAACACCAGCATGCCAGCCCAGATCGCCGCCAGCCGGTACATCCGCCGGTACACCATCCAGATCACGCCGATCAGGAAGGCCGGCCAGTGCCAGGTGCCGTTGCCCTCGGCGATGCCCTGGTCCAGCCGCCAGCGTTGTCGATAGATCGGGAAGTTGCCGCCGACCACGGCGGCGTACAAGGCGATGTCGCCTTCCAGCTCCGGCACGGTCGCGGCCACGGGCGAAGCGGCGGGTGCACGGTAGGGGTCGGACGGATCAGCGGTCCGGGTATCGCTGACGGTGACCGCCGGCACCGGTTCAACCGGCGAGGGGTTCAGAGCCATCTGCGCCAGCGAAGGATCCAGTTCGGCCAGTGGCCGCCACGATGCCATCCCTACGCGCCACAGCAGCGTGCGTGCGGTTACGGTGCCGTCCTGCTGCAACCGGCGCAACCCGGCCAGGTCCACCGGCCCTTCGCTCTGCTTGCTGTTGGCGTACCACCACTGTGCTTCCTGCATGCCATCCATTCCTGTCGATCCCATCGCTACTCTGAAACTCCCGCCACGGCCTGCAGCGGTTCACTGGCCAGCACCTGCACAAGCTGGTGGCGCGCGCCGGGTGCAAGGGTAATCTGCTCTGGCCCGGCGTTGGCCACTTCCAGGCACACGTAATCGTGCCAACCGTCGCCGACATCGGCCATCTTCGCCGCTGCCTCCATGCCCGGGTTCCAGGCCACCAGGGTCTGGCTGCCTTCGCTGCGGATCTCGATCCGCCGCTGCAGGACGGGATCGCGCAGCACGTAGTGGCCGCCGACACCGGTATAGATGCGGTCGCTGCGCCCCGGATCGCGCGGATCACGCAGCGACCAGGGCCCCTGCTGCTGGCGCAGCTGCGCGCCGTCCTCGTACTTGTCCAGGTAGTGCAGGCCGTCGAGGCCATCGACCTCGACACGAGTGGCATCGCCGACCCGGAAGTAGCTGTGCAGGGCCTGGGTGAAGGTCACCGGCGAGGTTCCGGTGTTTTCGGTGACGAGCTGCTGGCGCAGCTGGCGGCCGACGCGCAGCTGCATCTGCAGGCGCAGGCCGGGATCGGCGCAGGGCGCAGGTGCCAACTGCAGCTCTACCTCGCCGTCATCGCTCCGGGTGGCCTGCAGAAGCTCCCAGCGTGCGGTACGTACCAGGCCATGCGCCGGTGCATCGGCGCTCTTGCCCTGGCGACCGAACCACGGCCAGCACACCGGGACGCCACCGCGGATGGGCGTGGGCAGCTCGGCGCGCGTGGGCGAAAGCCACAGCAGATCGGGCTGCCCATCGGGAATGAACGACAGCAGCTGGCCACCAAACACACTCACGACCGCTGTGGCATTGGCGGTTCGCACCTGCCAGGCCTCCAGGCCGTGATACAGGCCGGTGCTGATGTCCGGATTCGACTGCATGCGATGACGCTCCTTGAAGACCGCGGCGATGATGTCGCGGTCAACGTGCCGCCGGCAAGGCATTCTGCCCAGCGGGTGCGATGGCGGCCGCCTCTTCCTGCAGCGTGCGCAGGATGCGCTGGCCTGCGCGGCCGTCCACCTCGCTCCAGCCCAGGCGCTGCTGCTCGGCCTGGATCGCGCGACGCGTGGCGGTACCGATCATGCCGTCGGCGGCACCGATGTCGTGGCCGCGGGCCAGCAGCAGGTTCTGCAGCTGGCGGCGCTCATCGCGGCCCAGGCCTGGATCGTCGGTCGGCCAGGCGGTAGCCAACCCGGTGCCGCCACGCAGCTGGTCAGCAAGCGTCGCGATCGCCAGCGCATAGCTTTCGGCAGCGTTGTAGCTGTAGATCGCGTCGTAGTTGCGGAACACCAGCAGCGCCGGGCCCTTGTTGCCGGCCGGCAGCAGCAGGGCGGCGCGCGCATCCGCCGGCAGGTTGGCCGGAGCCAACGCGCTGCCATCCAGCGCGGTCACGCCCTGCGCGCGCCAGTCGGCCAGGGCGCGACGCTGGGTGCGGCCGGCCTGGCTGGCGTTGAAGCCGGCGGGCACACGCACCTCCATGCCCCATGGTTCGCCACTGCGCCAACCGGCACGCTTGAGATAGTTGGCGGTGGAGGCCAGTGCATCGGGAATGCTGCCGACCAGATCGCGGCGGCCATCGCCATCACCATCCACGGCGATGCGTGCATAGGTGCTGGGCATGAACTGGGTGTGCCCGAAGGCACCGGCCCAGGAGCCGGTGAGCCCCTGTGCCTGCAGGTCGCCGCGGTCGATCAGTGTGAGCAGCGCCAGCAGCTCACCGCGGAAGAAAGGTTGGCGGCGGCCGGCGCACGACAGCGTGGCCAATGACTGCAGCAGCGGGCGCTTGCCGAACACGCGGCCGTAGTCGCTCTCCACGCCCCAGACCGCGACGATGGTGGCCGGATCGACGCCATACTGGGCCGACACACGATCGAGCAGGTCGCGGTGCTGCTGCAGCAGGGCGCGACCATCAGCGACGCGCTGGCGATCAACCAGCGCGGCCAGATAGTCCCAGATCGGCGTGGTGAATTCGGGCTGTGCATCGAGCAGGCCGAGCACGCTGGGGTCCGGGGTGAGCCCGGCGGTGATCTCGTTGAAGCGGTCGGCGCCGATGCCCTGGGTCGCGGCGGTGGCCTGCAGGCCCGCCAAGCAGCGGCTGAACGCCGGATCGGTGCTGGCGGCCGAAGCCGCAGGCAGCGTCGGGGTCGACGCAAGGGCGGCCGCCAGGCCGAGCGTGGTCAGAACAGGCATGGCGTCCTCCGTGTTGCCGTTGCACGGCCATCTTAGGGGTAGCGGTGCCGCCGAACCTGAAGGGGCACCGGCTGGCCACCACCTCAGGCGCGGCGCAGCAAGCGCAGGCCATAGGCGGGGCTTTCGGCATCCCATCGCTGCGCCACCTGCAGGCCCGCCTGCCGCAACAGCGCGTCGAAGCTGTCATCGGTGTACTTGTGGCTGTACTCGACGCGGATGGGTTCACCGGCGGCGAAGTGGAAAATGCGGCCATCCAGGTGGACGTCCTGTGCCCGCTGGCTGACCAGATCGGTCTCGATGCGCAACCGCGCAGAGCTGTAGCGTGCACGATGACGGAAGCCATCGAGATCGAAGTCGCTGCCGATCTCGCGGTTCAGGCGGGCCAGCAGGTTGAGGGTGAATGCGGCGGTGACGCCCTGCGCATCGTTGTAGGCCGCCTCGATCAACGCCGGGTCCTTGTGCAGGTCGATGCCGACCAGGGCCAGGCCATCACGCCCCATGGTCTGGCGCATCGCGCGCAGCAGCGCGACCGCGTCCTCGCCTTCAAAGTTGCCCAGCGTGGAACCCGGGAAGAACAGCAGCCGTCGCGCGGGTTCGCGTTCGGGCATGGGTACGGCGACGGGACGGGTAAAGTCGGCACAGACCGGCAGCATCTCCACCTCGGGCAGCGCCGGGGCCAGATGGTCGATGCTGGACAGCAGCGCGGCACGCGAGATTTCAATCGGCGTGTAGGCCACCGGGTCGTGCAGGGCGGCCAGCAGCAACGCGGTCTTGCGGCCACTGCCGCTGCCCAGCTCCACCACGTGCAGGTGCGGCCCGACGCTTCGGGCGATGTCCGGCAGTACCCGTGAAAGCAGGGCCAGCTCGGTGCGCGTGGGGTAGTACTCGGGAGTATGCGTGATCTGCTCGAACAGGCGCGAGCCGCGTGCATCGTAGAAGTACTTGGACGGCAGCTGGCGGGGCGTGCGCAACAACCCGGCCACCACGTCGGCAAGGATCTGCTGGCGGCCGGGAGTGAGATCGGTCAGCGCCTGCAGCGCGTCCTGCACCGTACTCATGCGAGATCCCTGGCCAGGCGCAGCCCGGAGAACTGCCAACGCGCCGGGGGCATGAAGAAGTTGCGGTAGCTGGCACGCACGTGGCCACGCGGCGTGGCGCAGCTGCCACCGCGCAGCACCCATTGCCCGCACATGAACTTGCCGTTGTATTCACCGAGGTTGCCGGCGAAAGGGCGAAAGCCCGGATAGGCGCCATACGCGCTGTGGGTCCATTCCCATACATCGCCGAACAGCTGCCGCAGCCCACTGCCCTGCCCCGCCCGAGGGTGCAGCTGATCGTCGTCGGCAAAATGGCCACGCAGGGGCTGCGACGCAGCGGCGGCTTCCCACTCGAACTCGCTGGGCAGGCGCGCACCAGCCCAGCGGGCGCAGGCATCGGCCTCGTAATAGCTGAGATGGCAGACCGGCGCATGCGGGTCCAGTTCTCGCCAACCGCCGAGGGTGTACTCGCGCTGCAGGGCATCGTCCCAGTACAGCGGGTGCTGCCAGCCCTCGGCTTCGCGCAACGCCCAGCCTTCGCTGAGCCACCAGCGCGGCTCGCGGTAGCCGCCAGCCTCGATGAAGGCGAGGTACTCGCCATTGCTGACGGGACGCTCTGCCAGTGCGTGTGCAGCCAGCAGCACGCGGTGCGGCGGCGATTCGTTGTCGTAGGCGAAGGCGGTGTGCTGCGGCCAGGCTGCGGCGCCAATGGTAATGATGCGTTCGGGTGATTCGATCCAGCCCTGCGCACTGGCAGCGCTGGTGGCAGGCTGCAGGTCCTCACGGTAGGCCGGCTGCAACGGATTGCACCAGAACGCATGCTTGATGTCGGTCAACAGCAGTTCCTGGTGCTGCTGTTCGTGCTGCAGGCCCAACTGCAGGTGCTGCAGCGCCTGCTCATCAAGGTCGCCTGCCGCCAGTCGCGATTGCACCTGTGCATCGACCTGCTGGCGGTAGTCGCGCACCTGCTGCAGCGAGGGCCGCGACAACAGACCGCGTTGCGGCCGCGCGTGCGCCGGACCGATGCTTTTGTAGTAGCTGTTGAAAAGATAGTCCCAGGCTGGATCACGCGCCGGCGCACTGGCGAATCCTGCCAGCACGAAGCGTTCGAAGAACCAGGTGGTGTGGGCCAGGTGCCACTTGCTGGGACTGGCGTCGGCCATGCTCTGCAGCATGGCGTCCTCTGCGCTGAGCGGTGCGGCCAACTGCAGGCTGCGGGCACGAACACGTGCGAAGTGGTGGGCGAGGTCGTGCTGCGGGGCAGCGACGGCGGTGGGTACGCTGTCCATGCCTACAGCATCGGCGCAGTGCGGTGAGTGCGACGTCATGGCGGCACACTGCCCCATTCACATGGTTGCGGGCGTACCTTTTCAAGAAGCGCGTGTTCAAGAAGCGGGTGAGGACGCCGCTAACGGCAGTGTTGCGGCCGCATCGTCACCGCACTGGACTTCCTGCGTGCCCCTGCATCCACTCCGCCAGCCTGCGCATTACCTGTTCGTGCTGCCCGCCGTGCTGGTCGTCCTGGTGCTGTGGATGGCACTGGGCACCGAGGATGTGGCCAGCCCGGCCCAACGCATCCTGCCCTGGCTGCTGGCCTGCCTCGGCGCGGGCCTGGCCCTGCTCTACCACCAGATACGCACGTTGTGCCTGCTGCTGGTCGTGGCGGTGGTGTTCGCCCTGCTGCACCGGGACGTCGGGGGCTACCTGCGCAGCGGCCATGTCGACGCCTTGACTCCGTTGCGCTTCCACGCAATCTCGGCCTGGGTGCCGCTGCTGTTTGCCGGGCTGGCAGTGTGGCCGGAACGCGGACGCCGACGCCAGGACCTGCTGCTGCGCAGCGTGGTCTGCGGCGCGGCCCTGGTGATCTTCCTGCTGCTTGCGGCACAACAGCCGCAGGGCATGCACGATCTGCTGTCGAGCCGTCACTGGGCCTGGATTCCCGCCGACTGGAATGCGCTGGCGCAGCTGCCGGCGCTGCTGTTCCTGCTGGCGAGCGCAGCGCTGGGCTGGCAGGCGTGGCGGCATCCGCGGCCACTGCACACGGCGATGCTGCTGGCCCTGCTGTGCCTGTGGTGGATGTTGCCGCGGATCTTCCTGCAGCCGGTACTGCTGCCGGCGCTGAGCAGCGCCGCCCTGCTGCTGATGCTGGGCGCGATGCTGCAGGAATCCTTCCACATGGCCTTCCGCGATGAGCTGACCGGCCTGCCCGGGCGACGGGCGTTCAACGAGACCCTGCAGCGGGCGCGCGGCACCTACAGCATCGCGATGGTGGACGTGGACCACTTCAAGTCGTTCAACGACACCCACGGCCACGATACTGGCGACGACGTGCTGCGCCTGGTGGGGTCGCGGCTGGCGCGTGTCGGCGACGGTGGCCGAGCGTTCCGCTATGGCGGCGAGGAATTCGCGGTGGTGTTCCTGGACCGCCCAGCGGCGGCCTGCATCGAGGCCGTCGAAGCACTGCGGCAGAGCATCGAGGACACCCGCATGCAGCTGCGCGACCGCAGCACCCGCAGCCGTGACGACGAAGCTGGCCGTCAGCAGCGCGGACGCGGCGGCACCGGCCAGGTGGTGCAGGTGACGGTCAGTATCGGGCTGGCCGACAGCCGCGTGGATCCGCGACCGACGGCAGTGCTCAAGGCCGCCGACCAGGCGCTGTACATGGCCAAGGACGGCGGTCGCAACCAGGTCCGCGCGCACGGCGGCCAGCGCCTGCTGGCTGCATCCAGTGCGTAGGGCTCAGACCGCGTCGAGGTAATACCAGCGGCCGTCGATGCGCCGGAATCGGCTGTGCTCGGTCATTTTCACCGCGCTGCCGCCGCCGATGCGGTAGCGCGCGGTGAAGCGCACTTCAGCACTGTCTGCGCCGGTGACCGCGTGGTCGTGCACGGTCAGGCCCAGCCAATGGGTGCGCTGGCCTGGCGCATCGTCCAGCGACAACTCGGCCGGACGCGTATCCGGATGCCAGGTCTGGCGCAGGTAGTCGGCCAGGCCCCGCACATAGGCGCTGTAACGCGAACGCATCAGGCGCTCGGCATCGGGCGCGGCTTCGCCGGCATGAAAACGACCACAGCAGGCGGCATAGTCGGCGGGAAGGCCACAGGGGCAGGGCTCAGCGGGTTTTCGGCTCATGCCGGCATTGTCGCCGGGTTGCGGGGATTGATCCACGCGCGGCGGGAGTCACCTGGAGCAGGACAGGCGTATGCTGTCGCGCCCCCACCTTGATTGATCGCCGTGCTGGATCTGGTTCCCCCTGAGTTGTGGTGGCTGGTGGTGATCGCCTTCATCGCCGGTCTTGTGGATGCCGCCGTGGGTGGCGGTGGCCTGGTGCAGCTGCCCGGCCTGTTCACGGTGCTGCCGCAGCAGACGCCGGCGATGCTGTTTGGTACCAACAAGTTCAGTTCGATGTTCGGTACCGGTGCGGCTGCATGGCGCTATGCGCGCAATGTGCGCTTCCCGTGGAAACCGGTACTGTTCGCGGCCGGCACGGCCTTCATCTTCTCCTTCGCCGGGGCCACTGCGGTAAGCCTGCTGCCCAAGGACGCGGTGCGCCCACTGGTGCTGGTGCTGCTGATCGCGATGCTGGCCTACACGCTGTGGAAGAAGGACTTCGGCGCGTTGCACCGGCCCCAGGAGATCGGCCGCCGTGAACTGGTGATCGCGCTGGCGATCGGTGCGGCGATCGGCTTCTACGACGGCTTCTTCGGGCCGGGCACCGGCAGCTTCCTGATCTTCCTGTTCGTGCGCTTCTTCGGCCTGGATTTCCTGCGAGCCTCGGCGGCGTCGAAGGTGGTGAACCTGGCGACCAACGTGGCGGCGATCTCGTTCTTCGTGCCGACCGGAAACATCCTGTGGTTGTTTGCGCTGCCGATGGCCACAGCCAACATCATCGGCTCGGTGGTGGGCACGCGCCTGGCGCTGAAGGGCGGCACGCCGTTCATCCGCAAGCTGTTCGTGGGGCTGGTGGTGGTGCTGATCGCGCGGATGGCGTGGGATACGTTCCGCGGGGCGTGAAGGGTGTTGCCGGCCAGCGGCCGGCACTACCGGCTCATGAACCCGCCCACCGACAATGCCGGCCGATGGCCGGCATTGCCGTTCAATCGGCCAGGCGTCAGGCCTCGGCTTCTTCCGGTTCGTTGGCCTGCTGGCGGCTGCGCTCGGGCAGCTTCAGGCGCTTGCCCTCTTCGTCGTACTCGATCAGCAGCACGCCGGAGTCGTGACGGCCGCTGATTTCGACGAAGCAGGCGCCGCCGATGAACGGTTCCAGCGTCATCACCGACTTCAGCGGGGTGGCAACCACCATCTGGAAGCCGAAGTTGTCGAAGATGTTCATTGCCAGTGCGGTGAACTCGTTGTCGGCCTTGTCGAAGGCCTCGTCGAGCACGACCGCGGCGTAGCTGGGCAGCTGGCTGTCGGCGCCGCCGAGCTGGTAGCGCAGCGCAGCCGCCAGGCAGGTCGTGGCCAGCTTCTGGCGCTGGCCACCGGACTTGCCGGCGCCGCTGCGGTAGATCTCGACCTGCTGGCGCGTTTCCGCATCCAGCTCGACGCCGATGAACTCCACGTGCATGCGCACGTCCAGCACCAGCTCGCGCCAGCGCTTGTCCTCGCCTTCCTGCGAGCCGAGGCGGTTGACCAGCTGGCGCAGCACGGTGAACTGCGACTCGGCCAGCTCGCGCTGCTCGGTCTGCTGCTGCGACAGCACCTCGCGCAGCTGCAGGTGGAACTCAGCGACCTCCGGCAGGCGGCGGTCGCTCAGTTCGATGGTCAGCAGCGTGCCACGGTTGAACGGCACCTGCTCCAGGCTGGCGTTCACTTCGTCCAGGCGCTGGCCGATCGACTTGCGGGCTTCGGCACTGTGGCGCTGCAGGGCCAGCAGGTTGTTCTTGCTCTGGTTCTGCAGCAGGTCGAAGAAGCGCTCTTCGTGCTGTGGCAGGCCGTCGCGTTCCAGCCGTTCGAGGCGTGCGAGGAAGTCCTCGGCCGAGGCCACCGACACGGTGAAGTCGCCCGACTCCTCCGGCCACTGCTGGATGAAGCGACGGAAGCAGCCGATCAGCTGGTTCTCGATGCGGTTGAGGTCCTGCTGCGAGGACGACAACTGCTCGTTCAGCGCGTTGCTGACCTGGCGCATGTGCGCTTCGAGCGTTTCCAGGCTGAGCGGCCCCTGTTCCTGCAGGCGCTCGGCGAGGCCGGCTTCCTGCTCCTGGGCCAGGCTCGGCAGCACCAGTGCGCGGCTCTGCTGGCGCGCGCGGTCAAGGCGATCACGTTCCTTGACCAGCTGGCCGCGCTCGACGCGGACGTCTTCATAGGTGCGGCGGGACTGCTCGATGTCGGCGCGCACGGCGTCGATCTGCTTGGCCAGCTTGGCGAGATCGGCGTTGCCTTCGCGCAGGTCGCGCAGGGTGGCTTCGATATCGCTCAGGCGCTGCTGCGGAGCGGCGATGTCGATCTCGTTCCAGCTGATGCTGACCAGCTCGTGGCATGCCAGGCGGCGTTCGTTGTCGCGATCACGCTGCCCGCGCAGGCGCGCGATGTCGGTCTCGCAGCTGGCGATGCGCTTGGCCAGTTCCTGTGCTTCGCGCTCGAAGGCGCCCACCTTGTCGTGGTTGTTGAAGCCGAGGATCCAGCGACGGCGGTCGCCCACCGCACTGCGGTCGTCTTTCTCGAAACGGTCGCCGGGATGCTTGACCTGGCCTTCGCGGGTGATGCCGCGGTCGACGTTGCGCAGCTGCTTGGCATCCACGCATTCGTAGTCGAAGCGCTTGCCCAGCTCGCGGCGCAGCCAGCTTTCGAATACATGCTCGCGCAGTTCAAGCTTGTGCAGCAGCGACTTCGCCGACGGCTCACGGGCGAATGCATCATCGTTGCGGCGCACGCGGTAGTAGGTGAAGCGCATGCCAAGGTGGGTACGGTTCACCCATTCGGCGACGTCGTTGTAATGCTTGTCGTCGACCAGCAGCGACAGCGCGAAGCCACCCAGCACGCGCTCGATGGCACCCTGCCAGCCCTGCTCTTCCGAGCGGACCTGGATCAGCTCGCCGACGAAGGGCAGTGCCGCCTCGGCGATGCCGGTTTCCTCGGCCAGGCGCGCGCGCAGCTTCTGCATCGGCGCCGGGATGTTGGAGGGCGTGCGCTGCATCGCTTCAAGTTCGGCACGGACCTCGCCGAAGCGGCGCTCGTCATCGCGCTTGCCGCCCAGGCGGTCACTGATCGCGTCGTCCAGTGCCGAGGAGGCACGCTGGCGGTCCTGCAGCTCGTTCTGTGCGCGCTCGACCAGTTCGGCGAAGCCATGGGCGTCGTCCGGCAGTTCGGCCCCCAGCTGCTGCGCCGCCTGGCGTGCCTGCTCGCGCTTGGCCTGACGGCGGTCGCGCTCGGCTTCGGCACGACCCTGCTCGCGTTCCAGTTCCTCGATGCGCTCACCGCCCTGCTGGCGGCGCTGCAGCTCCAGTTCGGCCAGGCGCTCGGTGTGATTGTCCAGTGCGGCACGGCGCTGCGCTTCTTCGCCAAGCAGGCCGCGGTCTCGCACGTCCATCTCGCGCAGGCGCGCCTCGATCAGCGCTTGGCGCCGGCTTTCGCGGAAGCTGTCCACACCGAGCTTCAGCGCTTCGTCGTCGCCACGACGGCGGTGCATTTCCTTCAGATCGTTGTAGTAGGCGCGCGCCGGCAACAGGGTTTCCACCTGACGGCGGGCAGTGACCACCGCCTGGTGCGCGCCATCAAGCTCGGCGAAGTCGCTGACCAGGCGCTCGGCGGCGTCGAAGGTCTTCGGCGTGTCGAGCATGAAGTCGCGCAGGAAGACGTTGAGGTCGCCCAGGTTCTTCGCCGACTGCGTCTTGTGCAGCAGGCGCAGCGCCATCTCGTTGTCGATGCCGAGCAGGTCGCGGAAACGCTCGGCGTAGCCGGAGAACGTGTCGAAGTGGTGCAGGTCGGGCAGCTTCTGCTTCAGCTTGCGCAGGTCCAGGTCGAAGCCGCCGAGGTCCTTGGCGATGTCGAACGGGCGCTCGGCGATCATGTAGTGCTTGCGCACATCGCCGGCCGAGGTGCCGTTGCCGGAGATCCACAGCAGGCGCACCAGGCTGACCACGCGGCCATCGCCGGCGCGGTATTCCAGCACCAGCGCGGTCCAGGTCGCGCCCTTGCGCAGGTACTGGGTGGCGATTTCGCCGGTGCCGCTGTCCTGCTGGTCGGCCCACGCGCCGCGCACGTAGGACACCAGGTTGCGGTCGCGGCCACTGCGCTCGGCTTCACGTGCAGCGGCGTTGAAGTCGACGATGGCCGGTGGCGTCAGCAGCGCGGACATGGCATCGAGCAGGGTCGACTTGCCCGAGCCGGAGCGGCCGACGAACAGGAAGCCGCGCTCGGCGATCGGTACTTCGGTCAGGCCGTTGAAGGTACCCCAGTTGTGCACCTGCAGGCGGCGCATGCGGAACTGCTGCAGGCGCGGGTCCGGCAGGCCTTCGTTGAACAGGGCGGGAGTGTGCTTGGAGATAGCCATGCGATGGTCGGGTCTCTCAGGCCTCGGCGGCCGGGGTTTCACGCAGCTGGCGGTAGACCGCCGAAAGCTGGGACACGTCTTCGGCGGAGAACAGCAGCTTCAGCGCCGGCGAGACTTCGTGGCGGTCTTCCTGGCCGCTGAGGCGGGTCAGGATGTGGTTGTCCTTCATCTTCTGCACCGCCGATGCGACGCGACGGTTGAAGCCGGCGCGGTCGGTGGACAGGTTCTTTTCGTAGATGGCCAGCGCTTCGGCCATCTCGGCGTCGGCGACCACCGCGCGGTTGCCGCGAGCATCGGCCTCGGCCAGCTGCTGGCGCAGGTACAGCAGCAGCACCGAGTCGATGAAGGTCAGCGGCGAGGTGCGCAGCAGCACCGGCGCATCGACGTCTTCGGTATCGGCCTGGCGGGTGAACGCCACGCCACTGTCGCGGTCGAGCACCAGTTCCAGGAACAGGTCGGCCAGCGACGAGCGGATGGCCGCCTCGCTGCGGATCAGCGCCGGCCACAGCTTGGCGTGGCGCAGCTGGTCGATGCTGGGGCCGATCAGCAGCTGGCACAGCGCACGGCGCGCATCCAGCGGCAGGCGCCCGGTATCGCCGAGGTAGTACACGTCGTTGCCACGGCGGGGCTGCGCCACGGCCGCCACCGGCTCGGCCTCGTAGGCGTCTTCCGCCACGTCGGCCTGCGGTGCGTCGATGGGATCTTCATGCCAGCTCATGGCGTCTCTCCTGGGTGAACCAAACCAGCGGGATGCGGGCGCGACGGATCTGGCCGTCGCCACCACGCCATTGCGCAAGCTCCTGCTCGCCGGCGATCACGTTGCCGAAGCGCGTGCCCAGCGACAGGTAGCCGATGACGCTGCCAAGACCCTGCGGCGCTTCGCGCTGCGAAAGGGCCTGGGCGATGCTGAGCCGCGGCTGCGCATCGAGCAGGTCGTGCAGGTCGCGGCGCAGGGTACGGAAGTCGATTTCGGACGAAGCGACCAGATCGCCAACGCTTTCCAGGCTGATCGCGGCTGCGTCGTTGTATTCGACGTTGCCATCGACCTGGGCGCTGCGCGGATCGTGCAGTTTCCATTGCGACCACGAGCGCAGGCGGCTGGTGGTCAGCTGCAGGTCGCGGCCGATGCCGCGTTGTGCGGGGAACTCGTCGCGCAGAGCGAGCGCTTCGGACTGCGCCTGCTTGAGCAGCTGGTTGAGGCGACGCTGTTCCAGATAGCCACGGCTCTGCACGAAGCCGCGCAGGCTGCGCGCGAAGTTCTGCAGCACATCGTGCACCTGGCCACCGCGCTCGAGCATGGTGCTGGTGAAGCCGCGCAGGAAGTTGCGTTCGTTGCGGTCCAGGCGGCGGGCGAAGCCACGCGCCAGCACCGCTTCCAGCGCGGCATCGAGCTGGGCGCTCTGCTCGGCGTCGTTGAGCAGGCGCCAGAAGGCCTGGAAGCTACGCCCGGCATCACTTTCGCCAATCACGTCCACGCCTTCGAACAGCTGCGACAGCACATCGCCGCGCTCGCCCTCGTCGTCGATGATGCGTTCGCGGAACTCGCGGTTGAGCTGCTCGAAGTCGTCGCGCACGCGGCGGAAGTCCTCGGTCAGCTCGTCGGCCAGGCCGATGATCTGGCGCGCACGTTCCAGCGCGCGCTTGCCGTCCAGCGCGATCACACGGCCGGCGCCGACACGGGCGATCTCAGCGTCGATCCGGTCGCGCTCGTCGCGCAGCGCCGACAGGCGGGCGTCCGGATCGGATTCGGTCTGCGCGGCCAGCTGCGAGAGCTGTTCGATGACCAGCGCCAGCCGGCTCTCGGTGGCGGCCACACGGGCCTGCTCGAGGCCGTCGGCAAAGCGGATCGCCTGCAGCGCCGCGGTCGACAGCTCGTACTGCTCCTGGTCGGCGCCCTCGGGCAGGCGGCGTTCCAGCCAGCCCTGGGCCAGCCAGTGCGCGATGTAGGCCTGCGCGGTACGCGGCAGCTCGCGCGACAGTTCGTCGCTATTGAGCTGATCCAGCGCACGCTGCAGGCGCTCGTTGAGCACCGACGAAGGCAGGGTGCGCTCGCCGTCCATCAACAGCCCCTGCAGCAGGCCGATGATTTCCGGAGCGTGGTCGGCGGCGAGCAGCTTCCACTGGGGCTGTTCGCGCAGATGGCGGTAACGGGAGATGCGTTCGCGATGCTTCATGCAGCGAAAGGAGTCATGAGGGCTGGCGGGGAGGGGCAGCCACGCACGGCGGCCGCGCCGGCATCCGTGGGCATGCCGGCCCGCAGGGGCCGGCGGGGTGCGCGCAGGCGGCTCAGCGCTTGCCGCCCACTTCGATGAAGCGCAGGAACTCGGCGCGGGTACGCGCGTCGTCGCGGAAGCTGCCCAGCATCTTGGAGGTGACCATGCTGACGCCGCGCTTGTGGATGCCACGCGTGGTCATGCATTCGTGGGCGCCTTCGACGACCACGCCGACGCCGATCGGCTGCAGCACATCC
Organism: Stenotrophomonas sp. HMSC10F07; assembly: GCF_001807895.1. Classification (NCBI taxonomy): domain Bacteria; kingdom Pseudomonadati; phylum Pseudomonadota; class Gammaproteobacteria; order Lysobacterales; family Lysobacteraceae; genus Stenotrophomonas; species Stenotrophomonas sp. HMSC10F07. Next base: position 589 of record NZ_KV791328.1, on the reverse strand, counting down.
TGGATGCACTGGGCGATCTGCGCGGTCATCTTCTCCTGCACCTGGAAACGGCGGGCGTAGGCTTCGACGACGCGGGCCAGCTTGCTGATGCCCACCACCTTGCCGGCCGGCAGGTAGCCGACATGCACGCGGCCGATGATCGGCGCCATGTGGTGTTCGCAGTGGCTTTCGTACTCGATGTCGCGCAGGACGATGAGTTCGTCATAGCCTGCCACTTCCTCGAAGGTGCGCTCCATGTAGGCGCGCGGGTCATCGCGGTAACCGCTGAACCAGTCGCCATAGGCTTCGGCGACACGGCGGGGGGTATCCAGCAGGCCTTCGCGGGACGGGTCCTCACCGGCCCAGCGCAGCAGGGTGCGCACGGCATCCTCGGCCTGGTCCTGGGTCACGTCGCCCTGCGGGGCGGCCTTTTCGTTGTTCTTGCTCATTGCGTACAGCGTCCCGAACGGGGGGCGAGCATCGTACCCGACCGGGGGGTGGGTCGTCCTGTTGGTCGGGTTCATCGAGGGTCTGGCGGCGCCTGCCTGTTACGGGTCTGGATGGGGAAGGGCGGCAGGGCAGGACACGCCGTAAACCCATCCATGGGGGC
>NZ_KV791327.1:0-14422 GCF_001807895.1 Stenotrophomonas sp. HMSC10F07 | reverse complement strand
GAAGCACCGGCGCCGGCCGCAGCACCTGCGCCGAGCGCGCCCGCCGCCGAGGCCCCTGCCAGCAGTGGCGGTGGCGAGGGTGGCGAGGGCCGCGAATCCGGCCAGCCGCGGCAGCAGAATCACCAGGGGGGTGGCCAGAACCAGGGCCAGAACCCGTACAACCAGAACGGCCAGCAGGGCCAGGGGCAAGGCCAGGGCAACCGCCGCGACCGCTTCCGCAACCGCCGCGACCGTGACCGCAACAACCGCTTCCGCGACGATGGCATGTCCAATGACGGCGGCGAACAGCAGCCGTTCGTGCCGCGCCCGCACGCCAACGTGCCCGAGGGCTTCCCGGTCTACTCGCTGAGCGACCTCAAGCGCATGCCGGCACAGAAGCTGCTGGAAATCGCCGAGCAGCTGCAGATCTCCGAAGGCGTGGCCCGTGCCCGCAAGCAGGACGTGATCTTCGCCCTGCTGAAGGTGCTGACCCGCCACGGTGACGGCGTCGCCGCCGATGGTGTGCTGGAAATCCTGCCGGATGGCTTCGGTTTCCTGCGCGCTGCCGAAGCCAGCTACCTGGCCGGCCCGGACGACACCTACATCTCGCCCAGCCAGATCCGCCGCTTCAACCTGCGCACCGGCGACCACATCTCCGGCCGCATCCGCTTCCCGAAGGACGGCGAGCGCTACTTCGCGCTGAACATCGTCGACACCATCAACGGCGAGCCGATCGAAGCGTCGAAGAACAAGGTGCTGTTCGAGAACCTGACCGCACTGTTCCCGCGCCGCCGCTTCACCCTTGAGCGTGGCAACGGTTCGTCGGAAGACATCACCGGCCGCATCCTCGATCTGATGGCGCCGCAGGGCAAGGGCCAGCGCTCGCTCATCGTGTCGCAGCCGAAGGCCGGCAAGACGATGATGATGCAACAGGTCGCCACCGCCATCACCACCAACCATCCGGACGTGCACCTGATCGTGCTGCTGATCGACGAGCGCCCGGAAGAAGTGACCGAAATGCAGCGCACCGTGCGCGGCGAGGTCATCAGCTCGACCTTCGACGAGCCGGCCGCGCGCCACGTGCAGGTGGCCGAAATGGTCATCGAGCGCGCCAAGCGCCTGGTCGAGCACAAGAAGGATGTGGTGATCCTGCTCGACTCGATCACCCGCCTGGCCCGCGCCTACAACAACGTGGTGCCGAGCTCGGGCAAGGTGCTGACCGGTGGTGTGGACGCCAACGCCCTGCACCGCCCGAAGCGCTTCTTCGGTGCCGCGCGCAACGTGGAAGAAGGCGGCAGCCTGACCATCATCGCCACCGCGCTGGTCGACACCGGCTCGAAGATGGACGAGGTGATCTACGAAGAGTTCAAGGGCACCGGCAACAGCGAAGTGCACCTGAGCCGTCGTATCGCTGAAAAGCGCGTGTTCCCGGCCATCGACATCAACCGTTCCGGTACCCGCCGCGAAGACCTGCTGATCGAACCGGAACTGCTGCAGAAGATCTGGATCCTGCGCAAGCTGCTGCATCCGATGGATGAGATGGCCGCGATGGAATTCCTGCTGGACAAGATGAAGAACACCAAGTCCAACGACGAGTTCTTCGGTTCGATGAAGCGCTGATCCACGCCATTGCATTGAAGAGAACCTGCCGCCCGCTGCGGCAGGTTTTTTTTTGCCTGCAGGGCGACCTGTTTCACTTTGCCGCCGCTGACTTTTGGCGATAATTCGCCCCATACCCTGCCCGGCCCCAAGGGCGTGGCCACCGATTCCCGCTGTCGCCCCTTCCGGAGAACCGGTCGGGTCCAGCCTCCTGCCGGATCCGTCGACGCATGCGAACGCTGTCTCCCCGCCTCAACCTGGGCAAGCTGATCCTCGCCCTGGCACTGCTCAGCGCCATCATCGCCCTGGCCAATACCCTGCTGGCCAGTTACCGCGTGCAGCGCGACCAGCTGGTCGGCAACACCCTGGAGGCCAACCGCGTCTATGCCACCAAGCTGGCCGAGACCACCCAGAATTTCCTGCTGGCCGCGCAGCAGGAGCTGGCCTACGCCGCCACCCGGCTCGGCCAGAATGATCTCGATCCGGCACAAGCCCAGGATGAAGCCAGCCGGCTGCAGCTGCAGACCAACAGCTTCAACTCCTCGCTGGTGGTCGACGCCGACGGCCTGGTGATCGCCACCTCGCCGCAGACCCTGCAGCTGCAGGGCGAGATCCTGCACAGCGCCGGCAACAACGCCGCACTGGCCGCGCGCCAGCCGATGATCAGCGATCCCTACCAGTCGACCACCGGCAAGCTGCTGGTCTCGCTGTCGCACCCGATCTTCGATCGCCAGGGCCGCTATCGCGGCTACGTCAGCGGCACCCTCTACCTGCGCCAGCGCAGTGCGCTGCACACGCTGCTGGGCAAGCACTACTACCGCGACGGCTCGTACCTGTACGTGGTGGACCGCAATGGCCGCCTGCTGTACCACGCCGATGGCAAGCGGGTCGGCGACTACGTGGTCGGCAACCCGGCGGTGAAGGCAGTCGTGCGCGGTGAACGCGGTGCGCAGCAGGTCCGCAACAACCTGGGCGTATCGATGCTGGCCGGCTATGCACCGGTACCGGCCACCGGCTGGGGCATCATCGCCCAGCGGCCGACCGAGGCCACGCTGCAGCCATTGTCACGGTTGATGACCGCGGTGATCTGGAATGCGATCCCGCTCGGCCTGCTGTCACTGCTGGTCACCTGGTGGTTCGCCCGTCGCATCTCGATGCCGCTGTGGCAGCTGGCGCGAAACGTGCAGGGTGGCGAGGACACCGGCAACGCGATCAGCCACGTCAGCGGCATCCGCGCCTGGTACTTCGAGGTGGCCCAGCTCAAGCAGGCCGTGCTGCACAGCTTCAACGCGCTGCAGGACCGCATCGGCACGCTCAGCCGCGCCAACCGTACCGATCCGCTGACCGGCCTGCTCAATCGCCGCGGCCTGCAGCAGGCGCTGGATGCGCTGCAGGTGCAGGGCATTCCGTTCGCGATCCTGGCGCTGGACATCGATCGCTTCAAATCGATCAACGACAACCATGGCCATGACGTCGGCGACGCGGCCATCGTCCATATCGCCGACCAGATGCGCCGCTACTCGCGCGACAGCGACATCCTCTGCCGTGCCGGCGGCGAGGAATTCCTGCTGCTGTTGCCGGGCATCAGCACCGACTCTGCGCGCCAGGCCGGCGAGCGCCTGCGCCAGCACATCGCCGATCATCCGTTCGAGCCGGTCGGCACCATCACCGTGTCACTGGGCGTGGCCCACTTCCCCAGCTTCCACGTCGATGCCGAGCAGGCACTGCGGCTGGCCGACAAGGCCCTGTACATGGCCAAGGAACAGGGCCGCAACCGGGTGGTGGTCTACCCGTACGCGGACTGAAAAGCGGCCGGCCTGGCCGACCGCTTCACCGCGCCGGGCTCAGCGCTGCGCCAACGGTGTCAGCAGGCGCAGGCCGCGCTGGGTGCCATCGACCATGTACACGCCCCCGGCCGGCAGCAGATCACTGCCCGCCTGTTCGACGGCATCCGGCTTGCGCCACGGTGCGGCCTGGCGTGGGCCGGGGATGTAGGCACGCCAGCGGCCATAGCGCTCCGGCTGGGCATTGCCGTTGCTGCCGGTGTCGCTGTTCAGGGCGAAGTTCACCGGCACGCGTACGGTCCAGAAGTCGCGCGTGCTGTTCTCGCCGGTCGTGGGCGGGATGAAGGTCCACTTTCGGGCGCCGCTGGTGCTGGCCTTGGCGAGCAGGTCGCGCATCTTGGCCAGGGTCCGCTCCGGCGCGACCACGGTCATGTTCACCTGTTCGGCAATGACGTCGGCCACGGTCCCGTCGCGGGCCACCTTGACCAGCAGCAGCACATCACCCTGCCCGCCACTGCGGAAGACATCCTCGGGGTAGCGCGGTGGCGGCATGCTCTTCCGGGTCACCGAATCGGTAGCCTTCGGGTCATACTCACTGAAGTCGACACTGGTCATGCTGACCTGGTAGCTGCCGTCGTCCTGCTCCTTGCCACGCAGGCGCACCCGCAGTGGTGCGTGGACCGCCACCGGCTTGCCATCGCGCAGCGTCGGCTCGAACTGCCATCCACGGATGGTGCCCTCCACGAACGATGCAATACCCGGTGCGAGCATCGCCTGCTGGTCCAGAACCAGCGCGCTGACCGAGCCGTCGGCCGCCACATCGATACTGCCCGACAGCGCCATGCTCATCTCGGCGGTGGCGCGCACGGCGCGCGCGTTCTGGGCGACGGCCTCGGATGGCAGCAGCGGGGCAGCTGCGGAGAACGCCAGGGCCAGCGCAAGGAACAGGGGGGAACGCATCATTGCCGGATCCGTGGTGATGAAGTGAGCACCGAGCGTACCGCAGTCCTGACCGGACCGGCATGTGCTTCACGCCACGCCGTTCAGGCCAGGCGATGGGCCGCCGCGTAGGGCGGCGTATCCGGATAGTTCCCCTCGGCGAAGCGCGCCTGCAGGTCCTGCCACCACGCCGGATCGAACAGGTGCCGGTAGTGCTCCCTCACCGCCGCCAGTTCGCTGGCGGGCAGCCCCATGAACGGGCCGAAGCGCTCGGGAAACACGTCGCGTGGACCGACATGGAACCAGGGTTCATCGGCCATGGCTTCCTCCGGCGTACGCGGCTGCGGCCATGCGCGGAACACGCAGTCGCTGACCAGGCACAGCTCGTCGTAGTCGTAGAACACGGCCCGGCCATGCCGCGATACGCCGAAGTTCTTCGGCAGCATGTCGCCGGGGAAGATGTTGTTGCGCGCCATGTCGGTGATCGCCTGCGCATAGTCGAGTACCGCTGCGCGCACCGCCTCGCTCCCCTGCTCGCGCAGGTACAGATTCAATGGCCGGAAACGGCGCTGCACGTAGCACAGTGCGACTTCCACATGGTCGCCATCGACCCGCACGGTCTGCGCGCATTGCTGCAGCAACTCCTCCAGCAAGGCCGGTGCGAAGCGATCGCGCGGGAAGCGCAGGTGGCGATACGGCTGCGCATCGAGCAGGCGGCCGACACGGTCGAGGTTGAACACCAGCGCGTACTTCTCTTCCACCTGCCGCCGCGACATCGCCTTGGGCCAGGCGAAGCGGTCGCGGATCAGCTTGAACACCAGCGGATAGCTGGGCAGGGTGAACACCGCCATGACCATGCCCGGCGTGCCTTCGGCGGGCACCAGCCGCTCCTGCGGATGTTCGTTGAAGTGGCGGAAGAAGGTGCGGTAGCGCTCGGTCTTGCCTTGCTTGGCACGGCCCAGCACGGTGTAGATCTCATCGATGGGCTTGCCCGGCAGCAGGCTGCGCAGGAACACCACCGCATCGCCCACCGTGGCAAGGTCGGCCTGGAAATAACTGCGCGACACGCCGAACAGATGGGCGACGTCGCGGCGCCGGGTCAGCACCGCGTCGGCACGCAGTCCACGCTCATCGTTGACCAGTGCGATCACGCAGGGTGAGAAGCGGTGCTCGCCGAACACGCGGCCTACCAGATAGGCGCGGCGCTCGCGATAGAACACGGTGTCGAGCAGCTCGATGCTGCGCACCGGCGTATCGCCCCAGTGGGCCAGATCGTCCTGCAGGCGCACGGCGATGGCCGCCGCGCAGCGCAGCTGGTGCGCATACGGAATGTCGAAGCGGTAATCGGCCAACACGCGCTGCAGGGCCTCCACCGGCCGCGTGGGTGAAACCGCGTAGGTATGCCGCGCAACCGGATGGGTGATCGCATCGGACGGCTCGACGTCAAAGGCGATGAACTCCAGCGCCGGGTCCACGCCACGGGTGGAGAACAAGCGCCGCGACAGCGTGTTGTAGAAGGTCTTGTACAGTTCGGCATCGATCAGCCCCCGCAGCAATGCGCTGTAGCGTGCATGCACCTGCAGCCACAATGCGCGCTCCCCGATTGCTTCGCCGGCAAGGCGCCGCAGTGCATCCATCTGTTCGGCAATGCACAGGTTGTACAGCGCGATGCGCTCGACTGCATCCTGGCGCGCAGCCGCCCAGTCGCGCTGCTCGAAACGCTGCCGCGCACGAGCGGTGATCGCCGCAAAGCGGGCGTGGTACTGCTCGAAGCCAGCGTGGATGGCGCCAGCGATGCGCGACGCCAGCTCGGCATCGATATCAGGCTCGGACATGCAGGACTCATCCGGGAGGACCGGCTTCACCATACGCTGGCGTGGGGTGGCTTGTGTAGGGCCGAGCCCATGCTCGGCTTGGTTCACCGTAATCTGCCCGAAGAACAGCCAAGCGTCGGCTTGGCTCTACAGGACCAGCGCCGCTACGCGCCGCAACAAACGCAACGATTCCTACAGACCCGGTGCCCCTCTGCTGCCTACCCTTTCAGGCCCAACCACGGCACGAGGTGACGCATGCAGCAAATGACCTTTATCCCACGCGTGGAGGAAGGCAACGTGATCCCGCAGCGTGCCCGCGATGGCTACATCAGCGCAACCGCCCTCTGCCAGTCCGTCAACAAGCGCTGGTCCGATTACCGGGCGCTGAGATCGACGGAGGAGTTTCTGCAGGAGCTTACCGTCCAGACCGGTCTGGCCGAGCATGAACTGATCCACGTGGTCTCCGGCGGGAATCCGACCCTGCAGGGCACCTGGATCCATCCCTATCTGGCCATCAACCTCGGCCAGTGGCTGTCGCGCAAGTTCGCAGTGAAGGTCTCGCAGTGGGTGGTGGAATGGCAGCAGGGTCGCGCCAATGCGTTGCTCCCCGTACACATCGATCGCTACATGCAGAACCGTGCGAAGGTGCCGTATACCCATTTTTCGATGCTCAACGAGCTGACATTGAACCTGATCGCACCGCTGGAGCAGGCAGGCTATACGCTCCCGCAGGCGCTGGTGCCGGACATCTCCGAAGGCCGCCTGTTCTGCAAATGGCTGAGGGATCATCGCGGCGTCAACACCGACGCACTGCCCACGTATGACCACGCCTACCCGGACGGCCGGACGGTGCAGGCCAAGCTGTATCCCAACGAGTTCTACGAGGATTTCCGCCGCCATTTCAACGAAGTGTGGCTGCCCCAGAAGGCGCACACGTACTTCGCCAAGCGCGACAGCGAAGCGCTTTCGTTCGTGACCACGCTGCTGCTTCCACCGCAGTGAAAGCAGCGCCGAACGCGCTCGGCTGCTTCGGCTGAAAGCAGCCGAGCATGGCCCGGCGCTACAGGAGCAGATGGCTCAGATCGCCAGTTCGGCCTCCACGTCCTGCACCTTGCGTCGGGCCAGTGCAAGGTTGGACTTGGTCCGGTCCAGCACGATGTAGAAGAACAGTCCCTTCTTCTTCGCAACCGGTCGCATGATGTGGTACGCCTTGCCCAGCGAGATCAGGATATCCTCGATGCTGTCATTGAGGTTCAACGAGGCGGCGGTCTTCATCTTGGCCCGGATCACTTCGGTGTTGCCGGCGGCGGCCACCTCCATGTCCATGCCGGCACCGGCCTCGCCCAGCAGCATGCCGCTTTCGTAGTCGACCAGCGCCACTGCCTGCGCGCCGTCGATGCCCATCAGTGCGTTCAACGATTCATTCAATCCAGCCACGTCGCACCCCTTGTCGATGTTGGTTCGAGCCCCTCGTTCCCCTGCGGCCGGGCTCACGATCCGCCGAGTTCGGCCAGGATCGCCTGGCCACATTCCCTGCTCTGCCACAGCACCTGGCCGATCACGCTGCGCTGGTCGCAGGCCGCCATCAGCAGCAGCGGTGCGCGTCCCTCGGCCTGGATCGCCAGCATCAGCACCTTCCCGCCCATCGCTTCCAGCATCAGCGTCTGCAGATCGCCCAGCAGCAGTTCGCGCCCCACCGCTGCGGCCAACGCCAGCATCGCGCTGGTCATCGCCGCCAGCCGTTCGCCGCGTCCTTCGGCACCGGCGCTGACCAGGGCAAAGCCATCGACGCTGGCCAGCACCACCGTGCGCACGCCCTCCACCCGCTGCTGCAGGTCCTGCAGCAGCGGCTGCAGGCGCTCACGCTGGCCCGCATCGGGCAGTACCGCCATCTGCCCGTCATCCATGCGCGGCCACCAGTGCGTGTGCTTCCATTTCGCTCATCAGTACATCCATCAGCAGCAATCCCTGTTCGCGGTCACGGGCATCGACGGCCAGCAACGGCAGCGGCTGGTCGTCGAGGCAGGCGTGCGTGGCCCAGTCATCCAGCGCCGCCTGTGGTGCCTGGTCCAGGTGGGTGACCGCCACGACCAGTGCCAGGGATGATGCGAACGGCTGCAGCACCTGCAGGTAGTCCTGCAGCTCGCTGGCAATGCCGGCGCGACGTGCGTCCAGCAACAGCACCGCGCCCCGTGCACCCTGTAGCAGGATCGGCCACAGGAAATCGAAACGCTGCTGGCCGGGCGTTCCGTACAGACGCAGGCGTTCTCCGTTGGGCAGGCCGATGTCCGCATAGTCCAGCGCGACGGTGGTGGAGGCCTTGTCGGCCCCGAAACGATCACTGTTGGCCACATCAGTATCGATCACTGCGCCCGCAGCAATGCTGCGCACCAGCGTCGACTTTCCGCTGCCCATGCCGCCCAGCACCACCACCTTGTGCTCACGCATTGCGCTCACTCCCGCGCAGATGCCGCCACAGGCGGGCAAGCAATCCGTTGTCGGTGCGGGTGCCACCGGTCGCCATCATCGCCGCCGCGGGGGCGGCCTGCAGCTGCGCGTAGCCACACAGGTAGGCCGCGTGGATGAAATCGCGAACGGCCGCCGCCGGCAGCTCAAGCAGCATCGCGCATTCTTCAACCGTACAGGCGCGCTTGAGCAGCAACGAGCACAGGCGGAAACCATCGTGGTCGTGCCCCAGTACGCGGAAATCCGGCCAGCGCAGCAGCTTCACCGAAGCGCCGCGCAGGCGTTCGTCCAATGCCTGCCAGTGGCGGCTGCGTTGCGCCCATTGCCACAACAGCGGCCGCAGCGGCTGGCGTGGTCGCTCACCAGCCAGCGCCTGCAGGCGCGCTGGCGTCAGTGCATCCAGCTGCAGGCGTTCGAAAGCATCGGCCAGGCGCTCCACCAGCGCGCTCGCGGGTTCCTGCAACAGCACGGCCTGGTCGTGCTCCAGATCCATCAACAGCAAAGGTTCGCCCGCATCACTCAACAGTGCCTGACCATGGCGCAGCGGCAACCGCTCGCGCAGCAGGCGGGTGATGGCGTGTGCGCCATCGGCCAGACGTATCAGTGCGGGTGCGGGCATGGCCAGGGGCTCCGGTGCCAACTGCATGCGGCGCAGCGCGCGGCCGATGGCACCGTCGTCGAGCACATCCTGCTGTCCGTCGCCGTCGCGCAGTTGGCCGCCGTTGTCCTCTATCCAGCATTGCAGGCGCGGTCGCTGCTGGCGCATGCGCTGGGCCGCGTTGCGCAGTGCCGGGGTATCGCGGATGACCAGCAGGTCGCAGTCGTCCAGGTCCTGGCTGCGGCGGACCTGGCCGTCCGGCAGTGCCGACGCCAGGCGCAGCCGTTGCAGCAGGGCCTGCTCGCCCTGGATGTCGGTTCCCACTACCAGCACGCGTGCCATCTGTGTTCCCCGAGCGACCACCTCCCCGGTGGTCTCGCGTCGCCAAGGCTAGGGCATCGCCAGCGGCAGCCGTCGTGATCGACTGCTCAGATCGGGAGCGGTTGCAGGCGGTGTCCGATCGGTTCTGCGACGGCTATCGCGGGCAAGTTTCATGCCCCGTTGACGGCATTCCGACAGCCGACGGAAGTCACGGTTTCATCGCCTGGGGTCAGATCCCTTTTGCGTGGCAAAAGGGATCTGACCCCAGAGCCAAAAAAGAAACCCGCGCCGAAGCGCGGGTTCCGGGGTCACGGCCGAACGGCGACGGATCAGCCGCGCAGCAGCTCCAGCGCGGCGTTGAAGGTCGCGCTCGGGCGCATCGCCTTGCTGGCCTTGGCCACGTCCGGACGGTAGTAGCCGCCGATGTCCACGGCCTTGCCCTGCACTGCGATCAGCTCGTCGACGATCTTCTGCTCGTTGTCGGTCAGCGCCTTGGCCAGCGGGGCGAAGCGTGCCTTCAGCGCGGCATCCTCGTCCTGCGCGGCCAGGGCCTGCGCCCAGTACAGGGCGATGTAGAAGTGGCTGCCACGGTTGTCGATGCCGCCGAGCTTGCGCGACGGCGACTTGTCGTTGTCCAGGAACTGGCCGTTGGCTTCGTCCAGCGCCTTGGCCAGCACGCGGGCGGCGGCGTTGTCATAGCGGTTGCCCAGGTGTTCCAGCGACGCAGCCAGGGCCAGGAACTCGCCCAGCGAATCCCAGCGCAGGTAGTCCTCTTCGACGAACTGCTGCACGTGCTTCGGGGCCGATCCACCGGCGCCGGTCTCGAACAGGCCACCACCGGCCATCAGCGGCACGATCGACAGCATCTTGGCGCTGGTGCCCAGCTCCATGATCGGGAACAGATCGGTCAGGTAGTCGCGCAGCACGTTGCCGGTCACCGAAATGGTGTCCTCGCCCTTGCGGATGCGGTCCAGCGAGAACGCGGTGGCTTCCACCGGCGGCAGGATGCGGATGTCCAGGCCATTGGTGTCGTGGTCCTTCAGATACTGCTCGACCTTGGCGATGACCTGCGCGTCGTGGGCGCGGGCGGCATCCAGCCAGAACACGGCCGGGGTGCTGCTCAGGCGGGCACGCTCGACGGCCAGCTTGACCCAGTCCTGGATCGGCGCGTCCTTGGTCTGGCACATGCGCCAGATGTCACCGGCTTCCACAGTGTGCTCGAACACCAGGTTGCCGGCGTCGTCGGTGACCTTGACCACGCCATCGGCAGCGATCTGGAAGGTCTTGTCGTGCGAGCCGTACTCTTCGGCCTTCTGTGCCATCAGGCCGACGTTGGGCACCGAGCCCATGGTGGCCGGGTCGAAGGCGCCGTGCGCCTTGCAGTCGTCGATGACGGCCTGGTACACGCCGGCATAGCAGCGGTCCGGAATGACCGCCTTGGTGTCCTGCAGCTTGCCTTCGGCGTTCCACATCTTGCCGGAGTCGCGGATCATCGCCGGCATCGAGGCGTCGACGATGACGTCGCTCGGCACGTGCAGGTTGGTGATGCCCTTGTCCGAGTTGACCATGGCCACGCCCGGGCGCTGTGCGTACTCGGCAGCCAGGTCGGCTTCGATCGCGGCACGGGTGGCTTCCGGCAGCGACGGCAGGCGCGCAGCCAGGTCACCGATGCCGTTGTTGGCGTCGAAACCGGCCTGCTTGAGCACGTCGGCATGCTTGGCCAGCACGTCCTTGTAGAACTCATTGACCGCCACGCCGAACATGATCGGGTCGGAGACCTTCATCATGGTCGCCTTCAGGTGCAGCGAGAACAGCACGCCCTGGGCCTTGGCATCGGCGATCTGCTCACCGATGAACGCGGCCAGCGCCTTGCGGCTCATCACCGCGGCGTCGACGATCTCGCCGGCCTTGACCGCGGTCTTTTCCTTCAGCACAGCGGTGCTGCCGTCGTTGCCGTGGAAGGTGATCTTCAGCGAACCGGCATTGACCAGGGTGGCCGACTTCTCGCTGCCGTAGAAATCACCGGCGGCCATGTGCGCGACATGCGACTTCGAATCCGGCGCCCAGGCGCCCATACGGTGCGGGTGCTTGCGCGCGTAGTTCTTCACCGACAGCGGTGCACGGCGGTCGGAGTTGCCTTCGCGCAGCACCGGGTTCACCGCGCTGCCCTTGACCTTGTCGTAGCGCGCCTTGTAGTCGCGCTGCTGGTCGTCGGCCGGGGTTTCCGGGTAATCCGGCAGCGGGTAGCCCTGGTCCTGCAGTTCCTTGATGGCCGCCTTCAGCTGCGGCACCGAGGCGGAAATGTTCGGCAGCTTGATGATGTTGGCGTCCGGGGTGGTTGCCAGCTGGCCCAGTTCGGCCAGGTCGTCGCTGACCTTCTGTGCATCGGACAGCAGTTCCGGGAACTGCGATAGGATGCGGCCGGACAGCGAGATGTCACGGGTTTCCACCACGATGCCGGCCGTGGCGGTGTAGGCGTCAACGATCGGCAGCAGCGACTGGGTGGCCAGGAACGGTGCTTCGTCGGTCAGCGTGTAGAGGATCTTGGACATGGGGGACTTGGACTCTGTAGCAATGCTCAGGGGAAGGCCGGCGCCAGCGCCGGGCCACGTGCAACCGTGTCGCGCGCGGGGCGGAGCCCCACGCTTTCCCCGTCGCCGTCAGGGTGGGCGCGCGGCGGGGAAACCCCTGCATTGTCGCGTTTTCAGCCGCGCGGGGCAAAGCCACGCCATACGCGACGGTACTGCATGGCGGCAACGCTGTGATCCATCCACGCCTGGATGAAGCCCGCCCACAGCATCAGTGGATCCACGCCATGCGTGGATGAAGCCGACCATCGCACAACAAAAAAGGACGCAGCCTCGCGGCTGCGTCCATCGTGAGCCCTGCCGGGAGAGAGTCGGCTGGACTTACTTGACCTCGAACTCCTGCGGCGTTCCGGCCGCCTTGCCATCGACGGTGACTTCGGCGCGGTACTTGCCGGCCGGCCAGCCCTTTGCATTCTTGAACGTGACGTTGGTGGTTTCGGCACCGCTGGTGTTCAGCGTGGCATTCTGTTCGCCGGCCACCTGGCCGTCCTGGTAGGTCAGCTTCGCGCCAACGGTGACGTTGTTGGCGGCGCCGTCGGTCTTGACCGAGACGATGATGTCGTCCTTCGGCGCGAACAAAGCCGCCGTCGCAACCGACTTGTCGGCGGCTGCGGTCTTGCCGACCGTGACCGACGAGACGCTGACGGCGGCGGCTTCGGCCATCGGCGGCGGCGCGCCGGTCATCGGGGCCGGTGCCGCCGGCTCGGCCGGAGCAGTCGCTGCCGGAGCGGCGTTGTTGTCGGTCGACTCTTCTTTCTTCTTGCAACCGACCAGGGCGACGCTGCCCAGCAGGGCGGCGATCAGGGCGGTCTGGAGCGGGGTGGTCTTGATCATTCGGGGTTCCTCCCAGGGATTGTCGGACGGCGTTCTGGCCGGCTTACTTCGGCGGCAGTTTCAGGGTCTGGCCCGGGAAGATCTTGTCCGGGTCATCAAGCACATCGCGGTTGGCTTCGAAGATCTTCTTCCAGGCATTGGCGTCGCCCAGATGCTGCTTGGCGATCTTCGACAGCGAGTCACCCTTCTGCACGGTATAGGTGCCGCCGCTGACAACGTCCGCGGTGCTGTCCACCGAAGCGCTGACGCCGGAGAAGTCCGCCTTCGGCACCTGCTCGGCGGTACTGTCGACACTGCCACTGACGCCGGAGAAATCGGCTTTCTTCTCGGTACTCATCCACAACTCCCGTCTGCATGACTACGTGACTGGCACGGTGCCATGGCGGTTGTTAAATGGGGATGGTGCAGATGTGAAGCCGCCCCCCGGGGCGGCTGAACAATCGGGGGAACGGACGTCCGGTAGTGCCGGTCGCTGGCCGGCTTTCCGTTGCCCTGGACGCGGGTTCCTTGCGGTTGCCGGCCAGCGGCCGGCACTACCGGTTACTGCCGCAGCTCGCGGTAGGTCGCAGCCGGGGCGGTGATGCCGGGGCTGGCGCGCCAGGGGTTGATGTCCAGGCCACCACGGCGGGTATAGCGGGCCTCCACTTCCAGCCATTGTGGCTGGCAGCGCGCAGATACCTCGCTGAAGATCCGCTCGACGCACTGCTCGTGGAACTCGGCGTGTTCACGGTAGCTGACCAAGTAGCGCAGCAGGCCCGCGCGATCGATCTTCGGCCCGCGGTAACGCAGGCTGACCGTGGCCCAGTCCGGCTGGCCGGTGACCGGGCAGTTGGACTTCAGCAGCGCCGAGACCAGGGTCTCCTCCACCACCTCGCCCGCATCGGCGGCGAGGAAGTCCGCCTGCGGCGGACCGTAGCAGTCGATCTCCACGTCCAGCCCGTCGATGGATTCACCGAGCGGCCTCTCGCGCAGGCCCGGCAGGCCGAACTCGACCTGGACCGGCACACCGGCGCAGGCCGACAGATCCGCCACCAGGCGCTCGCGCAGTGCCTCGGCGCTGTCGACGCGGGTGCTGTTGAGGGAGTTGAGGTACAACTTGAACGACTTCGATTCGATCAACTGCGGCGAGGTGCACGGCACCTGCACGGTGGCGACGGCGACCTGCGGCTTGCCGCGCGGATCGAGCCAGCTCAGCTCGAAGGCATGCCAGCGGTCATGGCCGACGAATGGCAGCGCGGCGTCATCGAGGCCGATCTCGGCGCGGGCGCCGCTGCGCGGGATGGGAAACAGCAGGCCGGGATCGTACTGCGACGGGTAACTGACCTCGCGACCGAGGCTGGAATCCTGTGGGGTGTTCATGGAGGTCATTGTATCGCGCGGAGGGCGGGCGTTCGGCCGGGCCGGCCAACGGCGAAGCCCCTCCGTGGTGGTTCAGGCACGATCTCGGGGTCGGCCGGGAGGGTGGGTTGGCTGGGGGCCGCTGCAAGTACGTCCATGTAA
>NZ_KV791326.1:51231-57548 GCF_001807895.1 Stenotrophomonas sp. HMSC10F07 | reverse complement strand
CGCTACCAGAATGCGCGGTGGTAGCGCCGGGCCATGCCCGGCGAGCGTGATGCGATCGGGTCAGAGCCCCGCCCGAAGGGCGGGGATCCGACCCCCAACCTCACCCCACCGCCCGCGGCTTGGCCACGCGTGCCGCAAACGTCGGCAGCACCAGCAGGGTCAGCACGGTGGCGGTGATCAGGCCACCGATCACCACCGTCGCCAGAGGTTTCTGCACTTCCGCGCCGGAGCCGCTGGCGATCGCCATCGGAATGAAGCCGACGATCGCCACAAGCGCCGTGGTCAGCACTGCTCGGATGCGGCTGGAGGCACCATTGATCGCCGCCTGCAGCGGCAGGTCGCCGGCATCCAGGCGTTCGCGGATCGCCTGCATCAGCACCAGGCCATTCAAGGTCGCCACGCCGGACACGGCGATGAAGCCGACCGCTGCCGATACCGAGAACGGCATGCCCCGCAGCAGCAGCGCGAGGATGCCGCCGACCAGCGCCAACGGCACGCAGCTGAACACCAGAATGGCTTCCTTGCCGCTGCGCAGGGCCATGAACAGCAGGCTGCCGATCAGCAGGAACACTACCGGTACCACCGTCGCCAGCCGTTTTTCCGCGCGCTGCAGGTTCTCGAACTGGCCACCCCAGGTCAGGTAGGCACCCGGCGGCAGTGCCACGTCGGCTACTGCGGCCTGCGCTTCGCCGACGAAGCCGCCCAGGTCGCGGCCACGCACGTTGGCCTGCACCACCACGCGGCGGCTGCCGTTGTTGCGGCTGATCTGGTTCGGCCCTTCGCTGACCGTGATGCGCGCAACCGACGACAGCGGAATCACCAACCCCGACGGCGTGGCGATCGGCAGCGAGGCCAGCTGGTCCGGATCGTTGCGCGCGGCATCGTCCAGGCGCACCACCACGTTGAAGCGGCGGTCGCCTTCGAAGATCTTGCCCGCCGCAGTACCGCCGATGCCGGTGGACAGTGCATCACTCACATCCGCCGCAGTCAGCCCGTACTGCGCCGCCGCCACATGATCGATCGCCACGTTCAGCGTGGGTAGGCCGGAGATCTGTTCCACCCGCACGTCGGCCGCGCCATCCACCGCACGCAGCTTCAGCGCCACCTGGTCGGCCACCTTCTGCAGCTGGCTGAAGTCATCGCCGAAGATCATTACGGCCAGGTCGGTACGCACGCCGGAAATCAGCTCGTTGAAGCGCAGCTCGATCGGCTGGCTGAACTCGAAACTGTTGCCCAGCTGCTGCCCGGCCAGCTTTTCGAAACGGGCCACCAGCGCGTCCTTGGCCAACTTCGGATCGGGCCAGTCCTTGCGTGGCTTCAGCACGATCACGCTGTCGGAGATGTTGGTCGGCATCGGATCGATCGCCGCCTCGGCGGTACCGGTACGCGAGAACACGGTCTCCACTTCCGGCTGCTTGGCAATCACCTTTTCCAACGCCAGTTGCATGGCCAGTGACTGCTCCAGCGACGTCGACGGCACGCGCAACGCCTGCATCGCCACGTTGCCTTCGTCCAGCGTCGGCATGAACTCGCGGCCCAGCAGCGAGAACGAGCCGATGCCCACCACCACCATCATCACCGCACTGGCCACTACCGTGCGCGGATGCGCCACGGCCTTGCGGATCACCGGCTCGATGCGCGCACGCAGCACGCGTATCAGCCTGGTCTCGTGCTCGCCGTCGTCCGCATGTGCATCGCCGTCCTTCAGCTTCGGCTCGCGCACCAGCAGCGCCGTCATCGCCGGCACGAAAGTGAAGGAGAACAGGAAGGCACCGACCAGGGCCAGCATGAAGGTCGCCGCCATCGGGTGGAACGTCTTGCCCTCCACACCTTCCAGGGTGAGGATCGGCGCGAACACCAGCAGGATGATCAGCTGGCCGAACGCCGCCGGGCGCGCCATCTTCAGCGCGGAATCGGCGGCCACGCGCAGCCGTTCCATCGCGGTCAGCGCCCGGCCCAGTTCGGCGCGGCGCTGGCCCAGCATCAGCAGCGTCGACTCGACCACGATCACCGCACCGTCCACCAGGATGCCGAAGTCCAGTGCACCCAGGCTCATCAGGTTGCCGCTGATGCCGAAGCGGTTCATGCCGATCACCGCGAACAGGAACGACAGCGGAATCACCAGCGCGGTGATGGTGGCCGCGCGCAGGTTGCCCAGCAGCAGGAACAGCACCACCACCACCAGCAGCGCGCCCTCGGTGAGGTTCCGGGCCACGGTCTTGATGGTGGAATTGACCAGCACACTGCGGTCCAGCACCGGTGCGGCCACGATGTCGGCCGGCAGCGAGGTGTTCACCTGTTCCAGACGTGCGGCCGCGGCCTGCGCCACGGTGCGGCTGTTGCCACCGGCAATCATCAGCGCGGTGCCCAGCACGGCCTCGTGGCCATTGCGGCTGGCTGCACCCAGGCGCGGCGCGCGGCTCAGTTCCACGGTGGCTACATCGGCCACGCGCACCACCACGCCATTGCGGGTGGCCACCGGCGCCTGTGCAAGATCCTCGGTGGTCAGCGCCAGGCCATCGGCACGCACCACCAGGCCTTCGCCGGCACGCTGCACGAAGCCGGCGCCGGCCTGCACGTTGGAGCGCTGCAGGGCGGTAACCAGGTCGGCCAGGCCGAGGCCATGCGCGGCCAGTTTGGCGCTGTCCGGATGCACGCCGTATTCCTTGACGTAGCCGCCGACCGTATCGACACCGGCCAGCCCTGGGCTGGAGCGCATCTGCGGCGCGATGATCCAGTCCTGCACGGTGCGCAGATAGGTCGCGCGTTCTTCGGGGGTACGCAGCAGGTTGCCTTCCGGTGTGCGGTAGACCTCGCCGGCCTGCCAACCCGCTTCACCGGGCTTGGCCAGCTTGGCCGGATCGAATGCGGTGAAGTCCACCGTCCACATCAGCACCTCGCCGAGGCCGGTGGTGACCGGCGACAGCATCGGCGACGCGCCATCGGGCAGGTCTTCCGATGCCTCGCGCATGCGTTCGGCCACCTGCTGGCGGGCGAAGTAGATGTCGGTGGCATCGGTGAAGATCGCGGTGACCTGCGAGAAGCCATTGCGCGACAGCGAACGCGTGGTGGTCAGGCCGGGAATGCCGGCCAGCGCGGTTTCCAGCGGATAGGTCACCTGCCGTTCGATCTGCTCCGGGGTCAGCGCCGGGGCCACCGTGTTGATCTGCACCTGGCGGTTGGTAATGTCCGGCACGGCGTC
Source organism: Stenotrophomonas sp. HMSC10F07 (assembly GCF_001807895.1). Taxonomy (NCBI): domain Bacteria; kingdom Pseudomonadati; phylum Pseudomonadota; class Gammaproteobacteria; order Lysobacterales; family Lysobacteraceae; genus Stenotrophomonas; species Stenotrophomonas sp. HMSC10F07. Next base: position 54,346 of record NZ_KV791326.1, on the reverse strand, counting down.
GATCGGCAGCTTGCCCAGCTGGAACAGGCCCACGGCGGCGATCAGCGCCGCCATGAACACCACCAGCCAGCGGTGGCGCACCGCTGTTTCAATGATCAGCTTGAACATGATCGCCTCCTCAGTGGCCGTGCTCGGCTTCGCCCTTGGCCAGCTCGGCCTTGAGCAGGAAGGCGTTGGCACCGACGATGCGCTCGTTGCCGCTCAGGCCACCGAGGATCTCGATGCGGTCACCGGCACGGCGCCCGGCCAGCACCGGCTGCGCCTTGAAGCCACCTTCGACGGCGACGAAAACCGCGCTGCTTCCATCGACGTTCTGCACCGCATCGGCGGGCACGCTGAGCGAGCCGTCCTGGCCTTCGGTGACCACCACGGCCGATACCGGCGAACCGGCCGGCGGCAGCGATGCATCCACCGGCGTGGCGCGGATCACTGCGACGCCGCCCTGCTGCCGTACATCGGCGGCCGAACCGGTGACGGTAGCGGTGAAGCTGCCACCCGGCACGCTCACTTCCAGCTTCATGCCGGGCATGACCTGTGCAGCCAGCGCTGGCGGTGCGGTGAACACCAGCTCGTTCATCGACGGGTCGGCGACGTCGGCCACCGCACTGCCGGCGGCGACCACACCGCCCGGTGTGACCTGCACGTTGCCGACGATGCCGGCCACCGGGCTGGTGATGCGCACGCGTCCACTGGCATCGGGCGCACCGTTGGCGGCGGCCTGTGCCTGTGCGGCAGCGGCCTGGGCCTGTGCCGCCTGCGAACGCGCACGCGAGGCTTCCAGCTCCTGGCGGGCGACCACGCCCTGGTCGACCAGTGCCTTGTCGCGGCCATAGGCCAGGCGTGCGGCCTCGGCTTCGGCGGATGCGGCCAGCGCATTGGCGCGGAACACCGCTGCCTCGCCACTGACCACGATGGCCAGCGCCTGGTTCTGTTTCACCGCCGTGCCCGGCGCGACCAGTACGCGCTCGACGCGGCCGGTCACGGTCGAGGCCACCGAGGCACGGGCACCGACCGAGGGTTCCACCCGACCGGCGAGGCGGGTGGAACCGCCACCGCCGCGACCGACGGCAACCACTTCGATACCGGACGCCTTGATCTGCTCAGGGGTCAGCGGTACCACGCCTTCATCGGTGTCTGCCGGCGTCTTCGCGGATTCGGCCTTGGCTTCCTTGCTGCCGGGCGCGTGGCCATGGCTGTCGTCGGTGCCGGCCTTGGTCGCAGCGGGGTCTTCATTGGCAGGTGTCTGCGCGTTGCCAGCGCAGCCGGCCAGCAACACAGTCAGCAGCATGCCGCCGATCAGCGGAAAAGTACGGGAGAGAGTCATGGGGCCTCCACAAAGGGTGCGCGCCCTTCAAGGCGGGCAAGATCGATTTCCGCGCCGACGCGCGACAGGCGCGCATCCACGGCGGCGGCGCGGGCGGCGATAAGAGCGCTGCGCGTGCTGCGCAGTTCCAGCTGCGAGATGCGTCCGGCGTCGAAGCCGATGCGGGCCAGGCGATACGCCTCTTCGGCGGCGACCACGCTTTCATCGGCGGCGCGGGTTCGGCTGCCGGCGGCCTTCAAACCGGCCACGGCGGAGAGGCGTGCCGCCTCGCTGTCGCGGCGCTGCTGGTCCAGGCGCGCTTCGGCCGCGCGCTGATCGGCATTGGCGGCGCGGATGCCACCGCGGTTGCGGTCAAACAGCGGGATGCTGAGGCTGAGCCCGAGGTTGTAGGCACGCTCGCCGCCCTCGCGGAAGCGGGTCTGCGCGGCGGTGACGCTGAGGTCGGGCAGGGCGCGCTTGCGCTCCACCTCGACCAGTTTGCCCGCCGCATCGGCTTCGGCTTCAGCGATGCGCACTGCCAGTGCGGTATCGGTGGCACCGCGTGGCAGCGGCGGCGCACGGTCGAGCAGGCTGTCGCCGATCGACTGCACCGGCGCTTCCAGCAGTGCAGCACCGGCCAGGCGTGCCAGCGCGGCATCGCGGAAGGCCTGCGCTTCATCCAGCGCGGCGTTGGCGTTGGCCACTTCGCTCTGCGCCTGCACCGCGCGCAGTTGCGGTTCGCGGCCCTGCTTGACCATCGCGTTGACGGCGTTGGCGTCATCGCGGGTGAGGCTCAGTGCCTCTTCGGCCAGGGTGTAGCGGCGCAGTGCACTTTCCGCCTGTGCGTAGACCACCGCCAGCTGGCTGGCCACATCGCTGCGGCTCTGCGTGCCACGCAGGTTGGCCGCCTGTGCCTCGGCGCGGGCCGCACGGACGCGCGCGCCGCGCTGGCCCCAGACCTCCAATGGCTGGGACAGGGTAAGCACGCTGTCGGCCTTGCCCATGCCGCCATAGGAGCCGGTGCCCCAGGCGTTCTCGGCCGACCAGGACAGGGAAGGGTTGGGCAGTGCGCGGGCCTGGTCGGCGCGCGCGTCGGCGGCCTCGGCCAGCGCCGCACCGACGCGGGTGCCGGGCAGCTGGTCCAGGCGTTCAAGCAGGGTGTCGTAGGAAGGGGCGGCTTGCGCCATCACCGATGCCGCCGGGACCAGGCCCAGCAACACGGCGACGACCCGCCCGGCCGCACGCAGCGACCGAGGTGTCAGGATCGACATAGGGGGATTCCGGTTGTGAGTGAAACGGGAGCCCGCAATCGCGGGACGCGCTCAACTCACGCCCGGGGGGGACGCGTCAATTCATCCTGGGCGACCGCATAGGTCGCCGCGTCGCCGGCATTCATCCAGCGCGCCGGCAGCGGCGCACCGAAGGCGGCGAGGGTGCTGGCCGGCAGGCTCAGGTTGGAGTGGTGGCAGTGGTTGTGGCTGCACGCACCGGCGTGCTTGCTGTCACTGTCACCCTCGGCATCGTTGGCGTTGCTTTCCACGTGCACCGCAGTGGTGTCGTGCGGTTCGACCGCGCAGGCCAGCACGTCGGCCACCGGCACGACCACGAACGCCGCCATCAGCAGCATCATCAGGTACGTACGCAGTTGGCGGGTGATCCGGCGCATGGAAGGGAGGCTAGCAAGCGATTTTCGCCGGATACAATATCAATGGCTGCCTCGGGAATTCGTCGGAATCTCCCGTTCAGGTGGACCGGGCGCGCCTTTCGGCCCACCGGGCTGTGCTTCTGTAGAGCCGAGCCCATGCTCGGCTG
>NZ_KV791326.1:3513-51211 GCF_001807895.1 Stenotrophomonas sp. HMSC10F07 | reverse complement strand
CTTCTGTAGAGCCGAGCCCATGCTCGGCTGCTGTCGCACGATCAGCCGAGCATGGGCTCGGCTCTACAACGAAGGTCACGGCAGCTTCGCGATCACCTTGATCTCGAACTGGAACCCATACAGCCAGGTCACACCGATACCGGTCAGGGTCGGGTGCGGCGCCTCGCCCCAGTACTCGGGCACGATCGCCCAGGCCTTCTCGAAGTTCTTCTCCGGATCGACCAGGAACACGGTCACGTCGATCACGTCATCGAAGGTGCAGCCGGCGGCAGCCAACACCGCATTGAGATTCTCGAAGGCGCGGCGCACCTGGGTTTCGAAGTCCGGTTCGGGCGAGCCGTCCTCGCGGCTGCCGACCTGGCCGGAGACGAACAGGAAACCGCTGGATCGGATCGCCGGCGAGTAGCGGTTGCGCTCGTACAGGGCCTGGCGGCCGGTGGGGAAAACGACATCACGCTGTGACATGGGAAGGAATCCGTGGGAGAGAACGCCATCCTCCGCGCCAGTCCTGTCTGGATAAACCGCGATGATCGGCCTAGATTGATTGCCAATCCCAAACAATCATGGCCCGCCATGGACCGTTTCGAGGCGATGCGGGCCTTTGCCCGGGTTGTGGAAACCGGCAGCTTCACCCGCGCCGCGCAGACCCTGCAGATCAGCCGCACCACGGTCACCCAGCTGGTGCAGCAGCTGGAGGCACACCTGCGGCTGCGCCTGCTCAACCGCACCACGCGCCGGGTCAGCGTCACCGCCGACGGTGCGGCCTACTACCCGCGCATCGCCCGCCTGCTGGCCGAGCTGGAAGAGGTGGAGGGCGGGCTGGGTGACGCAGCCAGCCAGCCGCGCGGCCGCCTGCGGGTGGATGTGCCCGGACCCTACGCGCGGTTGCGGCTGGTGCCGGCACTGCCGGATTTCCAGGCGCGCTACCCGGAGATCCAGCTGGACATCGGCGTCAGCGACCGCGAGGTTGACGTCATCGCCGACAACGTCGACTGCGTGATCCGCGGCGGCACCCCGGCCGACCCGGCGCTGGTGGCGCGGCCGCTGGCGGCGCTGCCGATCGGTTTCCACGCCAGCCCCGGCTATGTGCAGCATTTCGGCCTGCCGACCGACCCGCGCGCGCTGGAAGGCCCCGATCACCACATGGTCGGCTTCCTCAGCCCGCGCAGTGGCCGGGCGAGAGTATTCAGCGCACAGCGCGGCGATGAGCGCGTAGAAGTGCAGGGCCGCTACACGGTCGGTTTCGACGACGGCAACGCCTATCTGGCGGCGGCGCTGGCGGGGCTGGGCGTGGTCGCGCTGCCCAGCTACATGGCCGCGCCGCATGTGGCGCGTGGCGAACTGCTGCCGCTGCTGCAGGACTGGCGGCTTCCACCCATGCCGATGCATGTGATGTTCCCGCCGAACCGGCACATGAGCCAGCGGCTGCGGGTGTTCATCGATTGGGTGGTGGAAGCGTTGGGGTGATGCACACGCACCTGTAGAGCCGAGCCCACGCTCGGCTGCTTCTCGCTCCAACGCTCAAGGCCCGCGCTTCGCGCGTGAGCCGAGCACGGGTTCGGCTACAGGGAGGGCTTCCTGCTGCAGGCATGCGAAAATCATCGCGGCACGCAACAGGAACCATCGCCACGCATGAATCGCATCGTCGCACTGGACACCGAAACCACCGGCATCTCCCACCGCCTGGGGCACCGGGTGATCGAAATCGGTGCCGTCGAACTGATCGACGGCCAGCTCAGCGGCCGCCAGTTCCACACCTACCTGCAGCCGCAGCGCAAGGTGGACTGGGGCGCACAGCGCGTGCATGGCATCAGCGATGCGATGCTGGTGGGCAAACCGCTGTTCTCCAGCAAGGCCGCCGAACTGCTGGACTTCCTGCGCGGCAGCGAGATGGTCGCGCACAACGCCACCTTCGACGTGGGTTTCCTGGACAACGAGCTGCGCCTGGCCGGCATTCCCGGCACGCTGGCCCAGCACTGCCGCATCACCTGCAGCCTGAAGCTGGCGCGCGGGCGCTGGCCCGGCCAGGGCAACAAGTTGGACGATGTGCTGCAGCGCCTGCGCATCCCCGGCAACCGGGGCCTGCACGGTGCGCTCAAGGATGCCCATCTGCTGGCCCAGGTGATTCCGCACCTGCGCTGAGGCTTGCCCGCTGTTACATCGGCCGTAACCAGCGCTCGATCATCGCCACGCCACAGGCCACCCCGTCCTCATGGCTCATCGCCACGCCCAGGGCCGCCACGCGCGCGCGTGTTGCGTCGGCTTCTGCGAAGGTGATGGCTGCTGCCAGCGTTGCTGCATCCAGTCGCTTCGGTGACAACGGTGCCGGTGCCACGCCCAACCGACACAGGCGATCGGCCCAGAAGAACTGATCCGCAGCGAACGGCATCACCAGCGAGGGAATGCCGGCGCGGCAGGCCGAATGCGTGGTGCCGCTGCCACCATGGTGGATGGCGAGTGCGCAATGCGGGAACAGTGCTTCGTGTGGCGTCGGGCCGAGCACGAACACATCTGCTGGCAGCGCACCCGTCGGCAATCCGGCCCACCCTGGAAACAGCAGCACCCGGCGCGGTGCCAGCGCCTGCAGCAGGGCCGGCAGTACGCGCTCGCGATCGAATCCGGTCATGCTGCCAAAGCCCAGATAGACCGGCGGCGGCCCGGCATCGAGGAAGGCCTGCAGATCGGCCGGGGGCGCCCAGGGCACATCAGGAAGCCGCCATTGGCCACAGACGATGTGGTCGGCCGGCCAGTCCGCCGGTGGCGGCAGCAGCTGCGGTGAGATGCCATAGAGCATCGGCAGGCCGGACCACAGCGCGCGGCGCGGCGATTGCCCCAACTGCTGGCGTGCCGCGTTGATCGGCCGGCGGAACTGGCGCCAGATCAGGCCGTTGACCCACCCGTAGCTGGCCCGGTTCAACCAGCCCGGCGAGCGTCCGGGCGGCAGGAACGGGGAGCGGAAGGCGCGCGTCGGGGTCAGCGGAATCATGCCGCTGCCGATGACGGGAATCCTGCGGCGTTCGCCCACGCTCATGCCGACGAAGGCCGCCAGGCCACCGGTCAGAATCGCATCGCAGCCTTCGGCGGCGGCATCGGCCTGGCGCATCCAGCCGCTGACATGCTGCAGCGCCATCCGTGCCAGGCCGGTACTGGCGGCGGCAACGCCGTTGCCACGCGAGACCAGTGCGACCACGTCGTCATGGATGTCACCTTCAAGGGCCGCGTGGGGCACATCCAGTGCCTGCGCGCTGCCCAGGGTGCCGCCATCGGCCAGCAGTGTCACCGCGTGGCCTGCGCCGATCAGCCCATGGCAGAGCATGGCCAGGGGACGTGTGTCGCCTTCGGTTCCGTAGGTCAGGGCCAGCAGCCGCATGGCAAGCTCCGCAGTGGTCCGGGCCAGTATGCCGGTTGGCGGAGTGCCCCGGTCCTGCCGGTTCAGTCCCCGCCTGTGGGTAACTTGCGCAAGTGCTTGAACCGGTGCATAATGCGCGGCTCGCTGTGTCCGGTTTTCTACCGGGCGGCGTCCCCGGGAGCACGTCCCCGGGCCGCCCAACGCCAGCGTAACCCTTTGATTCTCTTGACGTGTGGTGGGCAACCATCGAGGCCGCCGTCTCCCGGGCTACGGGCTGACAACTACTACTATCGAGGTGCGCAATGTCCCGCGTATGCCAGGTTTCCGGCAAGCGAGTGCAGACGGGTAACAACGTCTCGCACGCCAACAACAAGACCCGTCGTCGTTTCCTGCCGAATCTGCACGAGCGCCGTTTCTGGGTGGCCAGCGAGAACCGCTGGGTCAAGCTTCGTGTTTCCGCGCATGCACTGCGCACCATCGACAAGAACGGCATTGATTCCGTTCTGGCTGAGCTGCGTGCGCGCGGCGAAAAGGTCTGAGGAGTAAAGCATCATGGCAGGCAAGCGCGATAAGGTCCGTATGATTTCCTCGGCCGGTACCGGCCACTTCTACACCACGGACAAGAACAAGAAGAACACCCCGGGGAAGATGGAATTCCTGAAGTACGATCCGGTCGTGCGCAAGCACGTCCTGTACAAGGAAGGCAAGATCAAGTAATCCGCACGGATTGCTGATCCCCGCGAAGAAACCCGCCCTTGTGGCGGGTTTTTTCTTGCCCGGCATCCAGATGTGGGTGCCGACCGTTCGGCCATTGCCTGCATGGCGCTCAACGGCCGCCGCCATGCCGATTCGGTAGGACAGCTGTGCGAGGTGCCGGTGCGGCACTGAGCCATTCTGTAGAGCCGAGCCCACGCTCGGCTGCTCTGCGGTCGGGCCGAAAGGCAGTCGAGCATGGCTCGACTCTATAAAGGCCGCTGGGCAAAATGGCCCATCACCTCCCGACGGGCGACACGATGCTGTTCGAGTGGTTGCTGGGTTCCTACCTGCTGCTGATCGACTGGCTGATCCGGCTGGTCGCGCTGTGCTGGATTCCCACCCGCACCACGCCGGGGGCGGCGCGCAGCTGGCTGCTGCTGGTCGGCTTCGTGCCCCTGCTGGGGCTGCCGTTGTACCTGCTGTTCGGCCACCCGTGGCTGTCGCGCGAGCGCATCCGCCGCCAGGCCGAGGCCTCGCAGGTCATCCGCGAGGAACAGGCGCTGCAGCATCGCCTGCGCTGGACACCGCAGCCGGACACCGCCAGCGCCGAAATCGTGCCGCTGGTGCAGCGCCAGGGCGATTTCATGCCGGTGCACGGCAACGCCGTCGACCTGCTGACCGACTACGACGAATCGCTGCACACGCTGATTGCCGACATCGACCAGGCCGAAGACCGCGTGCACCTGCTGTACTACCTGATGTTCGATGACGCGGTCGGCGAGGCCATTGTCGAGGCCCTGCAGCGAGCGGCTGCACGCGGCGTGCAGTGCCGCGTGCTGCTCGACGCGGTGGGCGCCAAGCGCGGCCTGCGCGCCTATCGCAAGCGCCTGCAGGCGCGCGACATCGAGGTACGCGCGATGCTGCCCGGTGGCCTGCGCTGGCGCCGCAGCGGGCGCATGGACCTGCGCAACCATCGCAAGATCGCGGTGATCGACAACGAAGTGGCCTATGTCGGTTCGCAGAACCTGGCCGGCCCGCAGTTCGTGCCCGGCCACCCGAACCGCGAGCTGGTGGCGCGCGTGCGTGGCCCGGCAGTGGCGCACCTGGAAGCGGTGTTCGCCAGCGACTGGTACATGGAAACCGGCCAGCGCCTGGACGTGATAGTCGATGTGCCCGAGTGCAGCGACGACATCGCCACCCAGCTGCTGCCAAGCGGCCCGGCCTATCCGTACAGCAATGCGCGCGATGCGGTGGCGGCGCTGATCCACCTGGCACGGCGACGGCTGGTGATGGTCACGCCGTATTTCGTGCCTGACGAAGCTACGCTCAGCGCGTTGCGCATTGCGGCCTTGTCCGGTGTGCAGGTGCAGCTGATCCTCTCGGCCAGCAACAACCAGCGGCTGACCTCGTGGGCGCAGGAGGCGTACTACGACGAGCTGCTGCGCTGTGGCGTGCGCATCGCGCTGTACGAGCCGCAGTTCCTGCACGCCAAGCACATGAGCGTGGACGAGGACATCGCCGTGCTCGGCTCGATCAACATGGACATCCGCTCATTCGCGCTGAATGCCGAGATCGGCCTGGTCTGCTACGACCGCGCGCTGGTGCAGCAGCTGTGTGCGATCGAGGATGGCTACCTGCGCGAGTCGCGGCAGCTGGACCTGCAGCAGTGGCGCAGCCGCCCCACGTGGCGGCGCAGCCGCGAAGGCATCGCACGGCTGGCCGATGCGTTGATGTGAGGCGGCGGCAATCGCCCACTTCGGCAACCCGGCCCGTCATCGCCGATGGCCTACAATCGGCGCATGACTGATTCACCGCGTAATGGCGAACTGGACCTGGCAATCATCGGTGGTGGTGCGGCCGGGGTGCTGGTGGCGATCCAGGTACTGCGCCAAGCCAAGGCGCCACTGGCGTTGGCCATTCTCGAACCGGCTTCGCAGCTGGCCCAGGGCATCGCCTATGCCACGCCGTGGCCGGAGCACCTGCTGAACGTGCCGGCGGCGAAGATGAGTGCGTTTGCCGACCAGCCCGGCGATTTCCTCGACTACCTGATGGCCGCCAACGCCTACCCGGGCGAGGCGCGCGAGGTGCTGGGCGAGCGTTATGTATGCCGCCACTACTTTGCGGCCTACCTGCAGCAGCGCCTGCAGGAGGCCGCTGCGGCCAGCCCGGCGCAGCTGCAGGTGATCGCGCAGCCGGTGCTGGGCCTGCAGCCGGATGACCATGGCTACCGGCTGACACTTGGCGATGCCCAGACGCTGCACGCCGTGCAGGCGGTGCTCGCTACCGGCAACAGCATGCGGCCGCTGCCGGTGGCCGGTGCCGAGGCACTGCCCGCCGATGATGTGATCGAGGCCTGGGACTACGACGGCGTGCGTACCCTGGCCGGTGAGCAGGCCGTGGCCATCGTCGGCTCCGGCCTGAGCATGGCCGACACCGTGCTGGCGCTGGTTGCCGCCGGCCACACCGGCCCGCTGCACGTGATCTCGCGCCATGGCCTGCTGCCGCTTCCGCATGCGCATGGCGGCCTGCCCACGTTCGACCCGGCCACGCTGCTGCCGATGCGCCTGCGCCAGCGCCTGCGCGCATTGCGCGGGTTCGCTCGCCAGGCGCAGGCCGACGGGCTGCCGTGGCAGGGCGTGATGGACCGCATCCGTCCGCATGGACAGGCGCTGTGGTGCAGCCTCGACGCGGCCGACCAGCGCCGCTTCCTGCGCCATGTGGTGCGCTACTGGGACGTGCATCGCCACCGCATCGCCGAAGAGGTCGACGCACAGCTGCAGGCGCTGATCGAAAGCGGCCAACTGCGCATTCACCGGTCCCGCCTGCAACGCGTCGGCCGCGAAGGCGATGCCCTGCGGCTGTCGGGTCGCGATGCCAACGGCAATGAACAGCACTGGACGATCGGCGGCGTGGTCAACGCCACCGGCGTGGAAACCCGCGCCAGTGCGCTGCGCAATCCGTTGCTGCAGCAGCTGCAGGCCGAGGGCCTGGCACGCCCCGGCCCGCATGGGCTGGGCCTGGACAGCACGGTGCCGGGCGACCGCTTGCGTGCTGCCGGTGGCCAGCCGCAGGCACGGCTGGGCGTGCTCGGCAGCCTGCGCATCGGCAGCCTGTGGGAAAGCCTGGCGGTGCCTGAACTGCGCCAGCAGGCGCTGGCGCTGGCCAGCCAGGTGGTCGCAGGAGCCGCGACGGCGATGCCGTAAAATGGAGGCATGGATGTCTCCCACCTGCTTGATGGCCTGAACCCGGCCCAGCGCGAAGCCGTCTCCGCTCCCCCCGGCCACCACCTGGTGCTGGCCGGTGCCGGTTCCGGCAAGACCCGCGTACTCACCCACCGCATCGCCTGGCTGCATGAAGTCGATGACGTGCCGACCCACGGCATTTTCGCGGTGACCTTCACCAACAAGGCGGCCGGCGAAATGCGCCACCGCATCGACGCCCAGCTGCCCCATGGCAGCCGTGGCATGTGGATCGGTACCTTCCACGGCCTGGCCAACCGCCTGCTGCGCCTGCACTGGCAGGACGCCAAGCTGCCAGAAGGCTTCCAGGTGATGGACTCGGACGACCAGCTGCGGCTGGTCAAGCGCGTGGTGCAGGCGCTGGAGCTGGACGACGGCAAGTACCCGCCCAAGCAGATCGCGTGGTGGATCAACGCGCAGAAGGACGAAGGCCGCCGCCCGCAGCACATCCAGCCCGAACCGCACGATGCGTGGCTGGAAACCATGCGCCAGGCCTACATCGAGTACCAGGCACGCTGCGACCGCGCCGGCCTGGTCGACTTCGCCGAGCTGCTGCTGCGCGCGCATGAACTGCTGCGCGACAACCCGGCGTTGCTGTCGCATTACCGCGCCCGCTTCCGCGAGATCCTGGTGGACGAGTTCCAGGACACCAACGCCATCCAGTACGCCTTCGTGCGCGTGCTGGCCGGCGATTCCGGCCACGTGTTCGTGGTCGGCGACGATGACCAGGCCATCTACGGCTGGCGTGGCGCCAAGGTCGAGAACGTGCAGGGCTTCCTGCGCGACTTCCCGGGCGCACAGACCATCCGCCTGGAGCAGAACTACCGTTCCACCGCCAACATCCTCGGCGCTGCCAACGCGGTGATCGCGCACAACCCGGACCGCATCGGCAAGCAGCTGTGGACCGACAGTGGCGACGGCGAGCCGATCGACCTGTATGCGGCGTACAACGAGATGGACGAAGCGCGTTACATCGTCGAGCGCGCCCGCCAGTGGGTGCGTGATGGTGGCAGCTACACCGAAGTGGCCGTGCTCTACCGCAGCAATGCGCAGTCGCGCGCGCTGGAAGAAGCGCTGCTGAGCGAACAGGTGCCGTACCGCGTGTACGGCGGCATGCGCTTCTTCGAGCGTGCCGAAATCAAGGACGCGCTGGCCTACCTGCGCCTGCTGTCCAACCGCAACGACGACACGGCCTTCGAGCGCGCGGTCAACACGCCGACGCGTGGCATCGGCGACCGCACGCTGGACGAAGTGCGCCGCGAGGCGCGCGCGCAGGGTATTTCGTTGTGGGAAGCCACCATGCTGGTCACCCAGGGCAGCGCGCTGGCCGCACGCGCGCGCAATGCACTGGCCGGCTTCCTGGGGCTGGTCAACGAGCTGCAGGCGCAGACCGTGCACATGACCCTGGCCGAGCGCGTGGACCACGTGCTGGCCCGCTCGCAGCTGCGCGAGCACTGGAGCAAGGAAAGCCGCAACGCGCTGGACTCGGAATCGCGTACCGACAACCTCGACGAACTGGTCTCGGTCGCCTCGCGCTTCGTGCGCCGCGTCGACGACATCGAGGAAGTGGGTGAGGACATGGATGAGCTGGTCGCGTTTCTGGCTTACGCCGCGCTGGAGGCCGGCGAGGGCCAGGCGCAGGCGGGCGAGGACGGCGTGCAGCTGATGACCCTGCACTCGGCCAAGGGCCTGGAATTCCCGCTGGTGTTCCTGGCCGGCCTGGAGGAAGGCCTGTTCCCCAGCGCACGTTCGCTGGAGGAAAGTGGGCGTCTGGAAGAAGAGCGTCGGCTGGCCTACGTGGGCATTACCCGCGCGCGCCAGAAACTGGTGCTGAGCTATGCCGAATCGCGCCGCATCCACGGCCAGGATAACTACAGCCTGCCATCGCGCTTCCTGCGCGAGATTCCGCGCGAGCTGCTGCACGAAGTGCGCCCGAAGGTGCAGGTCTCGCGACCGGCCTCGCTGGGCAGCAGCCGGGTGATGGGCCATGCCTCCATCGAGTTGCCACCGATCAAGCTCGGCGCACTGGTCACCCATCCCAAGTTCGGCGAAGGCATGGTGACCGACTACGAAGGCAACGGCGCCCACGCCCGCGTGCAGGTCGAGTTCGCCGACGCCGGCAGCAAGTGGCTGGTGATGGCCTACGCCAACCTGACGGTGATCTGATCACCGTCGAGGGGCGGGATACCTGTAGAGCCGAGCCTATGCTCGGCTGCTTGTACCGGGAAAACCCAGCCGAGCATGGGCTCGGCTCTACAAACGCGGTCGGTCGTCAGCCGGTGGTGAACGTCTCTACGGCTGCCACCAACCGCGCTCGGTCCATCGCTTCTTCGTCCTGGCGGTTGCGGATCAATACGTAGTGGCCTTCCTCCGGCGACAACACCTCGATCACCTCATTGCGATAGTTGGTGATCTCGATGAAGCCGCTGCTCACTCCGTTGAGGTTGTCGATCTCGGCCATCAACGTCTCCAGGCTCACGATGGCGCCGTCCTTGTCCGTTCCGCCGCCAGTGCGGGGATTGTCGAGGTACACGCTTATCTTCGGCTGCCTGGTCCTATGCCAGTTGTTGACGTCAACGATGTGATGTGTGGACCACCTGAAATCCTCTGCTGATTCGTTGCCGTTGAACTCACACCGGAAGATCGGCAGGCATAGGAACAGCTCCGTGCGCTTCTCGATCCGATTCAGAAGCCCGTGATAGGTGCTGGGAACCGCCATCGCATGAGTGAACCCATAGGCGTTGGAAGGAATCTCGAAGATCGTTGGCCCATCATGTGAAAGATGGTGCGGTGCGTTCAGCACAACGCTGGCGGCGAATTCCGGATCATCGACATTCCTGGATGCGATCGCGAGGTCATGTCCTTCGGCGTTCCTTATGCAGCAATAGAGCATGTACGTCGCGACTACGTACTTGCTGAAGTAGCAGCCGTGGGCCTCGGCTACCTCCGCGAACGTCGTTAACAGGTCATCCCTGGTGATCATGCGCATCTGGATGGTGGAAAAGCACATGATGGTCTGCTGAAGGTCTTCCGGCCATGCAACTTGTCTGAAAGCACCTGGATGGGGTCAGAGCCCCTTTCCGTTGGAAAAGGGATCCTACCCCGATACGCTGCAGCCATGACCCGCAACGTGCTCTTCCTCTGCAGCCAGAACCGCCTGCGCAGCCCCACTGCCGAGCAGGTGTTTGCCGATTGGCCGGGCATCGAAACCGCCTCGGCCGGGTTGCTGGCCGACGCCGAGGAAGTGCTCAGCCCCGAGCTGCTGCAGTGGGCCGACCTGGTGTTCGTGATGGAGAAGGCGCATCGCAACCGGTTGTCCAGCCGCTACAAGGCCTGGTTGAACGGCAAGCGGGTGATCTGCCTGGATATTCCCGACGACTACGACTACATGGACCCGGTGCTGGTCGAGCTGCTCAAGCGCAAGGTGGCGCCGTTCCTGCGCTGACGGGCTGTTGTAGAGCCGAGCCCATGCTCGGCTGCTTCTGGCGGGAAAAGCAGCCGAGCACGGGCTCGGCTCTACAATAGGCGGCACTTCTTCCAGGAACGCCCCATGACCGAACCCGCGCTCCACGTCACCGTGACCTTGAATGCCCGGCTGCAGCCCGAACATCGCCACGAGCTGTTCGAAGACCCGCTCGATGCGCTGCTGCAGGCGGCCAATGTCGGCGAGATCACCGGTGGCGGCACCGCGATGTCCGACGACGGCGAGGTCGAATACGGCGATATCGAAGTGGCACTGGTCGACGTGGCCGGGGTGCCCAAGCTGATCGACCTGCTGGAGCAGCTGGGTGCGCCGAAGGGGTCGAAGATCCAGGGGGCAGGCGAAGCTGATCGCAGCTTCGGCGTGACCGAGGGCCTGGGCATCTACCTGGATGGCCTGAACCTGCCGGACGAGGTCTACGAACAGTGCGATTCCAACCACGTATTCGAGCAGCTGTCCGGGAACATCGATGGCCTGGGCGAGATCTGCAGCTGGTGGCAGGGCCCGACCGAAACCGCACTGTACATGTACGGCGAATCGTTCGAGGCGATGCGTGATGCGATTGCCGAATTCGTGTCCAGTTATCCGCTGTGCCAGAACGCACGCGTGGTGCAGATCGCCTGAGCGACATTGTTGTGGAGCCGAGCATGGGCTCGGCTCTACAGAAGTGGGCCGGCCGAGCGCGTCCCTCGGACCACGCGACGGTGCGCACGGGCCCCTGCACAGCGCCGGATTGATCCTGCTCAAGGCGCCGCCTCCACATCCGGTGTGCAATGGTGGCGTTCCCATCTGGCAGACCGCCACGGAGCCCCACCATGTACAAGCGCATCCTGATTGCCACCGACGGGTCCGAGCTGGCCGACAAGGGCCTGGCCAAGGGCCTGGAGCTGGCCAAGGACCTCAACGCCGAGGTCGATATCGTGACTGTCTCCGAGCCGTGGGCCGTCGGCATGTACGACGCCATGGGCTGGAGCGTGGGCTACATGAACAGCCCGGAATACAAGGCTGACCGCGAGGAAGGCGCGCAGAAGGTGCTGCAGCCGGCGCTGGCCAAGGCCGCCGAGCAGGGCATCACCGCCAACCCGGTGCACGTGCTGGACCGCTACGCGGCCGACGGCATCATCGAGACGGCGGCCGAGCGCAACAGCGACCTGATCGTGATGACCTCGCACGGCCGCCGTGGCGTGACCCGCGTGCTGCTGGGCAGCCAGACTGCCGAGGTGCTGGCACGCAGCACGCTGCCGGTACTGGTCATCCGCTGATCCATACCCGCAGATTCAAGCGTTCCCGGGGAGGGACCCGACGCCGGCCGCAGGATGCGCGCCGGCGTTGTTTTTTGTAGGGGGCTGGGGTGAATCCACGCATGGCGTGGATCTACTGGATCGCAGGGATCCGACCCGGTCACCTCACCAGCTGTACAGCTTCCAGTAGACCGGCGACACGCCATCCTTGTCGTTGTCGAATCGGCCATCGCCGTTCTTGTCGTACATGTAGAACGGGGCACCGCGCGACGGGGTCACCTTGACCATGCGCAGCTGGCCGGACACACGGTATTCCTCGATGACATCGCCGTTGTCCATGGTACGCCTGGACACATCCGCGCCCTTGACGTCCACCGGGGGAGCACCCGCGCCACCCATGCTGGCGCAGCCAGCGAGCAGGAGCAGGGAAGCCAGCATCAGGGTCTTCATCGGCGGGGGCCTTTGCCTGGAAAGAGCCCTGATTATGCCCCATCGCGGTGTGCGCGCCGTGTCGCCGCGGTGCAGGCACGGGCGCGTAGAATCGGCGCATGAGCAGATTAGTCCTGATCGACGGGTCCAGTTACCTGTACCGCGCGTTCCACGCGCTGCCGCCCCTGTCCAATGCACAGGGTGAACCCACCGGCGCGCTGTTCGGCGTGGTCAACATGCTGCGTTCGACGCTGAAGGAGCGCCCGGCCTACGTCGCGTTCGTGGTCGATGCGCCCGGCAAGACCTTCCGTGATGACCTGTACGACCAGTACAAGGCCAATCGCCCGCCGATGCCCGATGAACTGCGCAGCCAGGTCGAGCCGATGTGCCGCATCGTCGAAGCGCTGGGCATCAGCATCCTGCGCATCCCCGGCGTGGAAGCCGACGATGTGATCGGCACGCTTGCGCTGCAGGGCCTGGCGCAGGATCTGAAGGTGACCATTTCCACCGGTGACAAGGACTTTGCCCAGCTGGTGCGGCCGGGCATCGAACTGGTCAACACCATGACCGGCAGCCGCATGGATTCCGACGCGGCGGTGATGGACAAGTTCGGCGTGCGCGCCGATCAGATCATCGACCTGCTGGCGCTGATGGGCGACGCGGTCGACAACGTGCCGGGCGTGGAGAAGTGCGGGCCGAAGACCGCTGCCAAGTGGCTGGCCGAGTACCAGCACCTGGACGGGGTGATGGCGGCCGCGCCGACCATGAAGGGCAAGATCGGCGAGAACCTGCGCGCTGCGCTGGAACGCCTGCCGCTGAACCGCGAATTGGTGACGATCCGCACCGATGTGGAACTGGAGGCCAGCCCGACCACGCTGGCGCTGCGCGAGCAGGATGTTCCGGCGCTGACCGAGCTATATACGCGCTATGGTTTCACCCAGGCGCTGAAGGAGCTGGGCGCGCCTGTGCCGGCACCGGTGGCCGCCAGCGAGGCGACCCCGAGCCTGCGCGGCACTGCGGCCGGCTTCGCGCGTGGCAGCGTCGAGGCGCCCGCCGCCGGCACGCTGGATCCGGCACTGTCCGCGCCGGGTGAATACGAGACCGTGCTGACCAGCGGGCAGCTGCAGGCCTGGGTCGAGCGCCTGCAGCAGGCCGAGCTGATCAGCTTCGATACTGAAACCGATGCGCTGGACGCGATGCGCGCGCGCCTGGTCGGCGTCAGCCTGGCTGTCGAGCCGGGCAGGGCGGCCTACATTCCGGTCGGCCACGATTACCCGGGTGCGCCGGCCCAGCTGCCGATGCAGCAGGTGCTGGATGCGCTGCGGCCGGTGCTGCAGGACCCGGCGAAGAAGAAGCTGGGCCAGCACGGCAAGTACGACCTGCATGTGCTGCGCCGCCACGGCGTGGAGGTGCAGGGCTACCACGACGACACCATGCTCGAGAGCTTCGTGCTCAACTCCACCGCCACCCGCCACGACATGGATTCGCTGGCCCTGCGTTACCTGGGCTACACCACCCTCAAGTTCGAGGACGTGGCCGGCAAGGGCGCCAAGCAGATTCCGTTCTCGCAGGTGGGCATCGACGAAGCCAGCCGCTATGCGGCCGAGGACGCCGACATTACCCTGCGCCTCCATCGCGCGCTGCAGCCGCAGCTGCTGGCCGAGCCGGCGCTGGACAGCGTGTACCGCGACATCGAGATGCCGCTGGTGCCGGTGCTGACCAGCATTGAAGCCAACGGCGTGCGGATCGACACCGACGAACTGCGCCGCCAGAGCCAGGACCTGTCCTCGCGCATGCTGGCCGCGCAGCAGAAGGCCACCGAGCTGGCCGGCCGCAGCTTCAACCTGGATTCGCCCAAGCAGCTGCAGGCGGTGCTGTTCGACGAGCTGAAGCTGCCGGCGGTGGTGAAGACCCCGAAGGGCCAGCCCAGCACCAATGAAGAGGCACTGGAGGCAATTGCCGACCAGCACGAGCTGCCACGGGTGATCCTCGACTACCGCGGGTTGGCCAAGCTGCGCAGCACCTACACCGACAAGCTGCCGGAGATGGTCAACCCGGACACCGGCCGGGTGCATACCAGCTACCACCAGTCCGGTGCCGCCACCGGCCGCCTGTCCTCATCGGACCCGAACCTGCAGAACATCCCGATCCGCACCGAGGACGGCCGCCGCATCCGCCGCGCGTTCGTGGCGCCGGAGGGCTTCCAGCTGCTGGCCGCCGACTATTCGCAGATCGAGCTGCGGATCATGGCCCACCTGTCCGAGGATCCGGGCCTGGTGCGCGCCTTCGAGCAGGGCGCCGACGTGCACCGTGCCACCGCCGCCGAGGTGTTCGGGCGCACGCTGGAGGAGGTGACCCCGAACGAGCGCCGCGCCGCCAAGGCGATCAACTTCGGCCTGATGTACGGCATGAGCGCCTTCGGCCTGGCCCGCAATCTGGGCATCGACCGTGGCCAGGCACAGGACTACGTGGCGCTGTACTTCAGCCGCTATCCGGGCGTGCGCGACTTCATGGAGCGGATGCGCCAGCAGGCCCGTGACCAGGGCTACGTGGAAACCCTGTTCGGCCGCCGCCTGTACCTGAACGACATCCACGCCCGCAACCAGGGCCTGCGTGCCGGTGCCGAGCGCGCCGCGATCAACGCGCCGATGCAGGGCACTGCCGCCGACATCATCAAGCGTGCAATGGTGGATGTGGACCAGTGGCTGCGCGACAGCGGGGCACCAGCGCGGATGATCCTGCAGGTGCACGATGAACTGGTCTTCGAAACCGAAAGCAGTTTCGTTGAAGACCTGCGTTTGCAGGTGGTGGAGCGCATGTCGCAAGCGGCCAAACTGCGAGTGCCGCTGGTGGTCGATACCGGCGTCGGCAGCAACTGGGATGAGGCGCACTGACGGAATTCAGGCCGAAAACGACGTGAATGTGTTCATGAGTCGGGGGTTTCTGACTCGACCATGAATGTTGCCCCGATTGAAATTCATTAAATGGGGCCCCTTCACGAACCGTTAGTGTTCGGAGTGCTTCTATAACTCCCGACAGGCGCAATGCCTGTTGTGGATCTCTCCCATCCCCTGGAGCAGATCTCGGAACGGGGACTCCTCCCCAAGTGCCCGTTCCCCGGCCCCGTTGACCTCCCCCTGGTCAGCGGGGCTTTTTATTTGCGCGTATGGAACACACTGGGGGTCAGATCCCTTTACCCGCCGGGCAAAGGGATCTGACCCCAGGTGCTAGGCTGGGCCACCGTTCCGCAGGGGAAGACCATGCCCGACCTGTTCGCCCTGGCCATGCCGTGGTGGGAATTCATCCTGCGCGCGGTGGTGGTGTATGTCGTGGTGCTGGGCATGGTCCGGCTGGGCGGCAAGCGGGCCCTGGGGCAGATCACGCCCTTCGACGTGCTGCTGATCGTGCTGCTGGGCAACGCGGTGCAGAACGCGCTGCTGGGCGCTGACACCTCGCTGGGCGGCGGCCTGCTGCTGGCGGCGACCCTGATCCTGCTGAACTACGGGGTGGGCTGGCTGACCACCCGGAACCGGCGGATGGAGCGGTTGATCGAAGGAGAACCCACCGTAATCGCGCGCGATGGTCGCCTGTTCGAGGCGGTACTTCGCCGCGAGCTGATCAGCCGCGCCGACTTCGATGCCGCGCTGCGCCAGCAGGGCGGGCTGCAGATTGAAGACGTGCAGATTGCCCTGCTGGAGACCACCGGGCACATCACCATCATCGCGCGGAAGGGCAGCTGACCAGCGCCGAGCCCACGCCCCGCGCGACGGCACCCCTCAGAGCCAGTCGCGCGGCACCAGATAGTCTGCCAGGCGCGATTCGGGGCTGCCCGGTTCGGGCGAGAAGCCGTATTCCCAGCGCACCCGCGGTGGCAGGCTCATCAGGATGCTTTCGCTGCGGCCACCGCTCTGCAGCCCGAACAGGGTACCGCGGTCGTAGACCAGGTTGAATTCCACGTAGCGGCCGCGGCGGTACAGCTGGAACTCGCGTTCGCGTTCACCATGGGGTGTGTCCTTGCGCTGCTGCACGATCGGCAGGTAGGCGTCGAGGAAGCCATCGCCGACCGCGCGCAGATAATCGAAATCGCGCTCGAAGTCGCCGTGCAGGTCGTCGAAGAACAGGCCACCGACGCCGCGCGTTTCGTTGCGGTGGCGCAGGAAGAAGTACTCATCACACCAGCGCTTGTGCGCGGCGTAGCGTTCGTCGCCGAACGGCGCACACAGATCGCGTGCGACCCGGTGCCAGTGCTGCACGTCCTCGTCGAACGGATAGAACGGGGTCAGGTCGAAGCCGCCGCCGAACCAGCTGGCCACCACTTCACCGTCGCGCTGCGCCTGGAAGAAGCGCACGTTGGCATGGGTGGTCGGCACGTACGGGTTGAGCGGGTGGAACACCAGCGACACGCCGGTGGCGCGCCAGGAGGCGCCCGCCAGTTCCGGGCGGTTGGCCGAGGCTGACGGTGGCAGGCGGCTGCCAGCCACGTCGGAGAAGCCGATGCCGGCCTGCTCGAACACCGCACCGTCGCGCAGCACGCGGGTACGCCCGCCACCGCCCTCGGCACGCTGCCACAGGTCTTCCTGGAAGCGGGCCCGGCCATCGACGGCCTCGATCGCCGCACAGATGCGGTCCTGCAGCTCGGTGAGGTAGGCGCGAACGCGCTCGAATTCGTTCATGGCGCGTACTTTACCGCAGGGCCCGGCCAACGCCGCGGACAGGCCCTGGCAGGCTCAGCGCTTGCGGTTGGTAGTGCGCGGCGCCGGAGCGTCGTCCACGGCCGCTTCATCAACCGCCTTCTGCAGGGCACCGCCCAGCGTGATCAGCTCCCAGTTCTGGGTTCCGAGCACATCGCAGGCCACATGCAGGCCGCTGCGGTCGGCCTCGCACAGTTGCCCCAGGATGGCGCGTGCATCCACGTCCGCCCCATTGCCCTGCGCGGTGACCAGGTTCTCGCACCCTTCGCGGACGCCGGCGCGGCAGACCGTGGTGTAGTGCTCTGCGGCCTGCAGCCAGTGCCCGGACAGCGCCAGCCGGTTGCCGAGTATGTTGCAGCCCTGCAGCTTGCCCTGCGCACAGCAGGCGTCGGCGCCGTCCTCGTTGGCCAGCGCCAGTGGGCAGTCCTGTGGCAGCGGCAGTACCGTGTACTGCTTGGGTGCGCTGCACCGGGTGGCACCCTTGCCGGTGGGGGTGAACACCTGGAAGCGGGTCCAGGTATCCAGGCCCAGCAACTGCCCGCCGGGCAGCGGGCGCAGCACGAAGTCGCCGCCCCTGTCGTGGCGGATGCGGATGTCGCCCTCTTCGACGCGCGCGCGAAGGTGGCTGTTCCAGCCCACACCGACCAGGCCGTCGTCGCCGAAATCCAGCGTGTCCATCAGGCCGCCGTCGGACCGGTAATCACCGCAGGGCAGGACCGTTGCCGGCTGCGGTTGCAACGATGCACCCACCGCCTGCAGCGCTGGCAGGCGCTCGCAGGTAGCGGTGTCATTGCCGGAGGTGCAGGCCGCAGCCAGGGCCTGCACCGCCTGCTGGGGATCTCCCGCCTCCCAGGACAGCTCGGCCACGCGGGTGCAGAAACTGCCGTCCGGTACCTCGCGGCACAGCCGCAGCAACTGTTGCCGCTGCTCAGCCGGAATGATCACCGGCACGGTCGGCGCCGTCATCGTCACCATGGCTTCGGTCATGGCTGCGGTCATCGCGGCCTTGACCAGCTTCTCCTGCACTGCGGGGTCGGCCTCGAGTGCGGCGGCACACGCCGGGGTTCCCTGGTCGAAGCCACCGTCGTCACAGGCGGCGGGGAGTCTGATGCCGGACAGGGCGGCGTCGAGCGCCGCCTTTGCCAGGGCGGGATCGGCCTCGACCGCAGGTTTGGCTTCCTCGTGCCAACGATCAGCCAGTTGCAGGCACATGCCGGGCACGCCTTCCCGGCACCCTGCTTCCAGCGCGGCCGGGGTCGCTTCGCGACGGTTGTCCAGGCACGCCGCCGCATCGGCCAGGCAGCTGCCTTCAGCCGGGGTGGCGGCTGCGGCGCATTGTGCGGGGGCCTGCAGGGTGTAGACCGTGCCATCCACCTCGACCGTGCGGCCACGATCGCGCACTTGCAGCACGCTGGGCAGGCCGTACTCCAGGTTCACCAGCTGCAGCTTTCCGTCGATCTGCTGGAACGCGACCGGCGTCGGTGCGCTGCCGAAGTGCTTCTGCTCGCCGCGGTTCGGCGAGCTGATACGCAGCGTACCGCTGCCTTCGTCGGCCTTGAACAGGCCGCATTGCGGTGATTGTGCGGCGGCCACCGGCGCGGCCAGCAGCAGCGCCCAGGCCAGCCAGTGGCGGTACGGTGCGAGTGAGAGCATGTCGTCTCCTTGACGATCAAAGGCAAAACGCCGGGTGCTGCCGGAGGCCGTGGCCCACGCCCGGCAGAACTCAGTGGAAGCGCGCGCGCACGTCGGGGCGCAGCAGTCGCCAGGCCAGCCAGCCCTGCAGGCCGAGAAGCACGAACGACATGCCGACCACGGTCAGCGTGATCAGCCAGCGTTTCAGCTGCAGCTCCTGCAGCAGGGCCGGGTCATCGGCCAGCAGCGGAATGAAGTCGCCCATGAACAGGTCCAGCCACCAGGCGGCTGCGAAGTTGGTCAGGGCACTCAGCAGCAGCAGTACCACGAAGCTCCACAGGCCCCAGCGACGTTCACGCAGCAGGCCCCAGCTGGACACGGTCGAGGCCAGGCACAACAGCGCGACGACCATTGACGCGGCCACCGGGTGCGCCAGCAGCCAGACCAGGCTGTGCAGCTGCTGTTGCTGCACTTCGCTTTCCACCAGGCGCCACAGCCTGAGGTTCTGCAGCGGCCACAGCACCAGTCCCTGCAGCACGAAGTAGATCGTCAGCAGCAGTGACAGCCAGAACGAAGCCTGTGCGACCGGGCGCACCCAGGCGTGATACGCCGGGGAAAGCGGCGAGGGGATCGACGGGATCGACATTGACATCCGATGTCCTTGCAGTCGGCGCCCGCCTGCTCAGCGGGCCGTCGCCCGGGTGGCGACGGCCGGCAGGATATGGTGTTCGCTCAAGGGTGCCAAGGGCAGGCCATGCGGCGGTTGCAGCGGCACCCAGGCCAGTTCGGCAATTTCGGCGCGCGCCTGCGGCGCACCGTCCACCTGCACCCACCACGCCTGTGCCTGCACGCGGTGGCCGGGCTCGTTCACAGCCCAGTCCTCGAACGTGCCCAGCGCGATGGCGGCATCGGCGCGCAGCTGCACGCCCAGTTCCTCGTCCAGCTCGCGGGCCAGCGCCTGCAGGGGCGCCTCGCGGGGTTCGGGCTTGCCACCGGGCTGGATGAAGCGGCGCGCACCCTGCTTGCGCACCACCAGCGCCCGGCCGCGGTCATCCAGGATGACCGCAGCCACGATCCGGATCGTGGCTGCGGCATTTGTCACTTCAGGTTCTGCTCGAACAGCTTGAGGATGCGCTTGTACTGGTCCAGCCAGGAATCGGCACGCACATAGCCGTGGCGTTCCAGCGGGTACGGGGCGATCGACCAGTTGTCCTTGTGCAGTTCGATCAGGCGCTGGGTCAGGTTCACCGAGTCCTGGAAGAACACGTTGTCATCCATCATGCCGTGGGCGATCAGCAGGTTGTCCTGCAGGTTCTGCGCGTACTCGATCGGCGAGGACACGCGGTACGCCTCCGGGTCGATGTCCGGGGTGTTGAGGATGTTGCTGGTGTAGCCGTGGTTGTAGTTGTGCCAGTCCACCACCGGGCGCAGCGCCGCGCCGGCCTTGAAGGTGCCCGGCGCACGGAACAGCGCCATGAAGGTCATGAAGCCGCCATAGGAACCGCCGTAGATGCCGGCGTGGTCGCGGTCACCCTGCTGGGTGTCGACCAGCCAGTCCAGGCCGTCCTTGTAGTCTTCCAGTTCAGGGTGGCCCATGTTGCGGTAGATCGCCGTGCGCCAGTCGCGGCCGTAGCCCTCGCTGCCGCGGTAGTCCATGTCCAGCACGATGTAGCCCTTCTGCACCAGCAGGTTGTGGAACATCTGCTCGCGGAAATAGGCCGGGTAGCGCTGGTGCACGTTCTGCAGGTAGCCGGCGCCGTGCACGAACATCACGATCGGGTACTTGCGGCCCGGTTCCTTGTTCTCCGGTTCGTAGTACTTGGCCCAGACCACGCCGGCACCATGCTTGGACGGCACTGCCACCAGCTTCGGCTGGATCCACTGGCGTGCCTTGTAGTCGGCGGTGCGGGTGTCGGTCAGCACGCGCGCCTGGCCACCGGCACTGGGCAGCACCGCCAACTGCGGCGGCAGGTAGGCGCCGGAGTAGCGCACCAGCAGCTGCTGGCCGTCCGGCGACAGCGAGAAGTCTTCCACGCCGTTGAGGCTGGTCAGCTCGCGCACCTGGCGGTTGCCGGTGTCGACCGCGCAGACTTCGTAGTCATGCGGCGCCTGCTGGTTGCACAGGAAGTAGAAGCCCTTGCCATCGGCCGACGGCACCGGTGCCGAGGTTTCCCACTTGCCGCTGGTCAGCGCCTGCGGCTTGGCGGTGCCGGCCTGGGTGTACAGGTGCGAAAAGCCCGATTCCTCGGACAACAGCCACAGCGTGCGGCCATCGGCCATCCAGCCGAAATCGTTGAAGCCCCAGTTGATCCAGGCGTTGTCGGTCAGGCGGTGGCGGTTCTGAACGCGGCCGTCGGCGGCGTTGACGCTGATGATCCAGCGGTCCTTGTTGTCGTTGGCACGCAGCATCACCGCGGCCTGCTGGCCGTCGGCGCTCCAGCGGATGCCGCCGCCCATGAAGTCGCTCATCACCTGCACGCTGCGCTCGCCCTTCAGTGCATCCTTGCCGGCCTTGCGGCGCAGTTCGGCCAGCGGGTCGGTGCTGATGCCCGGCAGGCCGGACAGCGAGACCTTCTCGGCCTTGCCGGTGCGCACGTCCACGTACCACAGGGTGTGTGGCTCGAAGCCGTTGCGGCCGACGCGGGTGCGGGTGTCCTCGGTTTCCTCGTAGCCCGACTCGGTCACGTACAGCGGCATCTTGCTGGTGCGGCCGTCGTCGAAGTCCTTCGGCTTGGTCACCACGATCAGGTGGGTCAGGTCCGGCGACAGCACGCTGTCACCGATCTCGACGTCGGCGCCCAGGTAGACCGGGCCCGGTGCGCGGGTCGGATCCGCCTGGCGCCAGCGCTGGTCCTGGTCCTTCAATGCCTCGCGCTGCTCGCGGTCGCGGCGCAGGGTTTCAAGCGTGCGCAGCTGCTGGTCGCGGAGCACGTCGGCCTTCGGCGGCGTGCGCGGGTCCTTCTCGGCCTTCAGGCTGGCCACCTGCTGCACGCCGCTGGCGGCGGTCCAGTGGAACCAGTTCTGGCCGACGCGCCAGATCACGCCGTTGTCGGCCGCGAAGTTCACATTGCCCGCGCGCTCGTTGCTGCGGGTCAGCTGGGTCAGCGCGCCACTGCGCAGGTCGCGCACGAACACATCGCCATTGCGCACGAAGGCGCTGCGGCTGCGGCTGCGGTCGTAGACCGGATCGGCGACGTCCAGGGTACCGCGCTGGTCATCGGCCACCTGCGCGGCCACGCCGCCGGCCACCGGCTGGCGGAAGGTGTCGCGCACCGGGCTGCCGTTGCGCTTGAGCTGGTATTCCACCTGCTGGCTGTTCCACGACCACCAGGCCTTCTCGACCGGCGGACCGATCCAGTCCGGGTCGGCCATGGCCTGTTCGATGGTGATCGGCGTCGGCGCGGCATGCGCGGCCGGTGCGGCCAGCACGGCCGACAGCAGGAGGGACAGGGGCAGCACTCGGGACATGGGCGGACGGCACCAGAAGAGGAAACCGGGCAAGGGTAGCAGCCGTCCGGGCCGGGGGCAGGGGCCACAGGTCATGGCAGCGGAATCGGCAAAACGGCACCGCCCGGGTCGCTGCGACGGCGTGTGCGGCATGATGGTCATTCCGTTCGGATGGAACCGATATGTACTGCTACGACTACAGGATCTCTCTGGGGGTGCAGCACCCGACAGAGGCCGGCGCCGGAATTGCCGCCCGGCTGGATCTGGAACCGGCGTTTTCCCGTGATGTCGGGACCGGATATCGGGATCGCGACGGTACCTTGATCCGGGTTCATGCGGCGACCCGCGTGGTGTTCGTACTGCAGAGGGGAAAGGACGGTTGGCTGATGGATGCCTGGCCGGCGTTGATCGATCTCCTGCGGGCACGCGCCGACGTGATCAGGGAACTGCTGCAGGAGGGGGCCGGGATCGGCCTGCGTGTTGGCATCTTTGGAAAGACGGCATGGGCGGGTTTCGAGCTGGATCCGCAGTTGCTGCGGCTGATGGCGGACCTGCAGCTGGATTTTCAGGTGGAGACCTATTTCCCCGACCCGGCGGACACGACCGGCGCCAGCGAAACGTCGGCGGACAGCTAGTGCAACCGGTTGCCGTGGTCGCGCATCCATTCTCCTGTACCCGCATCATCCATCGAACAGGAGCCCGACCATGCAGGAACTGATCCCGATCACCCTATTCGTCTGCATCGCCTACGCGATCCATGCCATTGCCGATGCGCGCGCACGCAGCAAGCTGGTCGCCCCGCACGTGCCCGAGGAAGTGATCCGCTCGCTGGCCGGGCTGGAAGAAGAGCGCCGCCGCCAGGGGGCGTTGCGCTGGGGCATCAGCCTGGTCTGCCTGGCCCTGGCCATGGCCCTGCTGGAAGCCATCGGGGCCCGCGACCTGACCTTTGGTGCCGCTGCCGCGCTGGTCGGCAGTGCCGGCCTCGGCCAGCTGCTGGCCTGGCACTTCACCCGGCCTGCCGCGCGCAAGGGCTGAGGCAGGCATGCCACGGGCACAGGGGGCGCCCCGCGCATGAGCCTGCTGGGCGGAGCATTGGCTGCATGGCGGGGACGCCGCCGCGATGTCCGCGTTGAGCCCTCGCTGGACGCGGGCGACGACCGCGCCCTGGTCATCGCCATCATCGACGGCTCGCAACCGGCGTTCGCGCAGCTGGTGCAGGCCCATCAACGTACCTGCGCGCATCTGATCGGGCGGATGGTCGGCGACCGCGACCAGGTGGCCGACCTGCTGCAGGAAACCTTCCTGGCGGTATTCCGCCAGCTGCACCGGTTCCGCTTTGAATCCTCGCTGCGCACCTGGGTCTCAAGGGTGGCCTACACCACGGCGTTGCAGCACCTGCGCCGGCGGCGTCTGGAGGCGCAGTGGATGGTGGCGGTGGAGGCGCCGGAGGAACTGGGCATCGGCGATGAAGGCCCCGGGCCCGCCGAGTTGAGCGAGGCGCTGCAGGCCGGGCGCCAGCTCAGCGCGGCACTGGAACGGCTGAGTCCGCCGCAGCGCCTGATCGTCGGCCTGCATTACCTGGAGGATTTCGATCTGGCCGAGATCGAACAGGTGACCGGGCTGGCGCGCGGTACCATCAAGAGCCACCTGCACCGCGCGCGCCAGACCCTGAAGCAGGAACTGACGCGGCATGCCACCGCCGGAGAGCTGCTGTGAACCCACCGACCGACCCTCGCGATGCGGAAGCGCGCGCGCTGGCACAGGCGTTGCGTGAGCAGGCGCAGCAGGAAGACACGCCGGATGTGAGCGAGGCGCTGCAGAAGCGCATTGCCGCTGAGTCGCGCGACGGTGGCGTGGGTTATGTGGTGGTGCAGGTGCTGTTGTTTGGCGCCCTGCTGGCTGCGGCGGCCTGGTATTTCTGGCACTGAGGCACCCGCCGGGCAAGGGGCCGCTCCAATCGCGGTGGGTGGATGCCGACCTTGGTCGGCGCTTGGGCGTGTGTGCCAACCAAGGTTGGCAGCTACCAGAACGGTTGACCCCTGCGACAAAGTGAAGCAGCGCGTCACCCGGTCGCATCCCGTCTTAACGAAATCCTCCTAAAGTGGTCCGGTATCCCACCGGTCGCAGGCAGGAGGCGTCCCTTGGACGCGTTGTTGTTGTCCCGGATCCAGTTCGGATTCGTCATCAGTTTCCACGTGCTGTTCCCCGCCTTCACCATCGGCACGGCCAGCTGGCTGGCCTTCATCGAATGGCGCTGGCTGCGCACGAAGTTGCCGGTGTGGCGCGAGCTGTATTTCTTCTGGCAGAAGATCTTCGCGGTGTCGTTCGGCATGGGCGTGGTCAGCGGCATCGTCATGGCGTTCCAGTTCGGCACCAACTGGCCGCGGCTGAGCGAGGTGGCCGGCACGGTCATCGGCCCGCTGCTGACCTACGAGGTGCTGACCGCGTTCTTCCTCGAAGCCAGCTTCCTCGGCGTGATGATGTTCGGCTGGGGCCGGGTCTCGCCGCGCCTGCATTTCCTGTCCACCTGCATGGTTGCGCTGGGCACGCTGTTCTCCACGTTCTGGATCCTGTCGTCCAACAGCTGGCTGCACACGCCGGCCGGCTACGAGATGGTCAACGGCATCGTGCATCCGGTGGACTGGTGGCAGGTGGTGTTCAATCCCTCGTTCCCCTACCGCCTCGCGCACATGGCGCTGGGCTCGTTCATCACCACCTGTTTCGTGATTGGTGGCGTGGGTGCGTGGTACCTGCGCAGGGGCACGCACGTGGAAGCGGGCCGGCGCATGCTGATCGCCGCTGTGGCATTCGCCGCGCTGACCGTGCCGGTGCAGATCTTCGTCGGCGACATGCATGGCCTGAACACGCTCAAGCACCAGCCGATGAAGATCGCGGCGGTGGAAGCGCATTGGCATGAGACCCGGGAAGGCGAGGGCGTACCGCTGGTGGTGTTCGCGCTGCCCAACGAGAAGGAGGAGCGCAACGATTTCGAAGTGGCCATCCCGAAGCTGGGCAGCGTGATCCTGACCCACAGCCTGGACGGCACCTTCGACCCGCTGACCGCGGTACCGGCCAGCGAGCGGCCGCCGGTGACGCCGGTGTTCTTTGCCTTCCGCATCATGGTCGGGCTGGGCACGCTGATGCTGCTGCTGGCCTGGGTGTCGGCCTTCCAGCTGTGGCGCAACAAGCTGCTCGATTCGCCATGGCTGCTGCGCGGCTGGAACTGGATGCTGCCCAGCGGTTTCATCGCGCTGCTGTCGGGGTGGTTCGTCACCGAGAT
Organism: Stenotrophomonas sp. HMSC10F07; assembly: GCF_001807895.1. Taxonomy (NCBI): domain Bacteria; kingdom Pseudomonadati; phylum Pseudomonadota; class Gammaproteobacteria; order Lysobacterales; family Lysobacteraceae; genus Stenotrophomonas; species Stenotrophomonas sp. HMSC10F07. The sequence goes on along the minus strand of NZ_KV791326.1, from coordinate 25,726 downwards.
GGGGCGCCAGCCATGGGTGGTGTATGGCCTGCTGCGCACCGCCGATGCGGTCGGCCCGCAGAGCGCGTGGATGACCGCGCTGTCGCTGGGTGTCTACGTGGTTGGCTATGCCTTCGTGTTCGGCTGGGGCATCTGGTACCTGGTGAAGATCCTGCGCCACGGACCGCAGCCCTACGCCGAAGGGCCGTCGCTGGACCACGGCAGCCACACCCCGGCGCGCCCGCTGTCGGCAGCCGACGAACCGCTGGAGGAGCGTTGACATGGACCTGATGACCTGGCTGCCGGTGGCGTGGTTCGCGGTGATCGGCTTCGGCGTGCTGATGTACGTGGTGCTGGACGGCTTCGTGCTTGGCATCGGCATCCTCGCCCCGTTCGCCGAGGACGAGGAGCAGCTGGACCTGATGATGAACACCGCCGCGCCGATCTGGGACGGCAACGAGACCTGGCTGGTGCTGGGTGGTGCCGGCCTGCTGGCGGCCTTCCCCAGGGCCTATGCGGTGCTGTTGTCGGCGCTGTACCTGCCGGTGCTGGTGCTGGTGGTGGCGCTGGTGTTCCGTGGCGTGGCCTTTGAATTCCGCTTCAAGGCACATCGGTCACGCCGGCTGTGGAGCGTGGCGTTCGGCCTCGGTTCGCTGCTGGCGACGTTCGCCCAGGGCGTGATCCTGGGCACCCTGGTGCAGGGCATCCCGCTGGTGGACGGTGTCTATCAGGGCGGGCCGTTCGCCTGGTTCAGCCCGTTCGCGATGCTGACCGGTGCCGCGCTGGTGGCCGGCTATGCGCTGCTGGGCAGCACCTGGCTGATCCTGAAGACCGAAGGGCGCGTGCAGGCGCTGGCGCGGCAGATGACCCGGCCGCTGGTGGTGGCGGTGATCGCGGCGATGGGCCTGGTCAGCAGCTGGCTGCCGTTCCTCGATTCGCGGTTGATGGCGCGCTGGTTCAGCGACGGCAACTTCTGGTGGCTGTCGCCGGTGCCGCTGTTGACCCTGGCGGTAGCCACTGCGCTGTGGCGCAGTGCCACCCACCCGCGCCGTGACCTGCCGCCGTTCCTGCTCAGCCTGGCCCTGTTCGTACTCGGCTTCCTCGGCCTGGTGCTGGGGATGTGGCCCTACCTGCTGCCACCGTCGATGACCCTGTGGCAGGCCGCCGCGCCGGCCTCCTCGCTGGGCTTCACCCTGGTCGGGCTGGTCATTCTGCTGCCGGTCATCCTCGGCTACACGGCGTGGTCGTACCGGGTGTTCCGCGGCAAGGTGCACGCCGATACCGGTTACCACTGATCGATTGAAGCGGGGGGGGCGCCGGTGCCGGCTCCCGTGTTGGGGAATGTGAAACCTGCACACCCCGTGCAGGACGTGCTAGCGTGCGCTCCTTTCCGGCAGCCAGGGGGGCGGCCGGCGACGTCCTGGACGGACGCACGGCTGCAGGAATGGGGGGCCGCCGCGCGTCGCCGTAATGGCTCGTGCCTATTGTTCTCCCGTTGAAGCACCTTCGCTAAATGATCGAATTCTCCATCGTCGACTGGGCTGCCTGGGCGCCCGGCCTGAGCGAGCGTAGCCAGTGGCTGGGCTGGGCCGATGCGCCGTATCCGCCGGTTGGCGAAGACACGCCGGCGCTGGCCGAGATCCCGGCAATGCAGCGCCGCCGCATCGAGCGGCTGGGCCGGATGGCGATCCAGGCTGCCTGCTGGTGCGAGGATGGGCAGGGGGCGGACAACCAGGTCCCGCTGGTGTTCGCCAGCCGCCACGGCGACGTGGCCCGTTCGATGGAGCTGCTGGGGGCGCTGGCCAGTGATCAGCCCTTGTCACCGACGGGGTTCGGCCTGTCGGTGCACAACGCGATCGCGGCGTTGTACTCGATCGCGCGCGGCCACCGTGGCAACTACCTGGCGCTGGCCGCCGGCCAGGCCACGGTCGAGACCGCCTGCCTGGAAGCGGCCGGTCTGCTCGCCGATGGCGCCCGCGAAGTGCGGGTCGTGGTGTATGAGTCGCGCCTTCCCGAGATTTACTCGACGTTCGCCGACGAACCCGACCCGTTCTTTGCCTGGTGTTGGCGTTTGACGGCGCCGATGCCGGGCCAGCCGACCCTCTCCCTGCAGTGGGAGGCGGCGCCGGAGGCCCCTGCCACCGCCCCGGGCGCGCTGCCGCACGCGCTGGACCTGCACCGCTTCCTGCTGTCCGGTGCGCCGGCGCTTGAGCACGTGGCGCAAGGCCAGCGCTGGCGCTGGGGGCGCCGTGGCTGAGGCGCTGCGCCGTCTCGATCATGCCTGGCGGGTGCTCGGCACCGGCCTGAGCTTTGCCGCATTCGGCATGGGCGGCCTGCTGCTGGGCGTGCTGGTGATGCCGGTGCTGCTGCTGATGCGCGACCCGGTGGTCCGTCGCCGCCGGGCCCGCCGCGTGGTTCAGGTTGCCTTTGCCAGCCATCTGCGCCTGATGCGCGCGCTGGGGGTGATGACCTACCAGATCGAGGGCGGTGAACGCCTGCAGCGCGACGGTTTGCTGGTGCTGGCCAATCACCCGACCCTGATCGACGTGGTCTGCCTGATCTCGCTGCTGCCCAACGCCGATTGCGTGGTGAAACGGGCCGTGGCCTGCAACCCGTTCATGCGCGGTCCGGTGCGGGCGGCCGGCTACATCTCCAATGACGATGGCGCTGGCCTGGTCGATGACTGCGTGGCGGCGGTGCACGCCGGCGGCACCCTGGTGATCTTCCCCGAAGGCACCCGCAGCGTGCCGGGCCAGCCGCCGCGGCTGCAGCGCGGGGCCGCCAACATCGCCGTCCGTGGCCGGCTGGACATCACCCCGGTGCGGATCACCTGCACCCCGCCCACGTTGACCAAGGGACAGAAGTGGTATCGTGTCCCCTCACGTCGCTTTCACGTTCGGCTGCAGATCGGCGAAGATATCCCGATCGCGCCCTTCCTGGCCGATGACGACTCGCCAAGGGGGGATGCCTTGGCAGCCCGCCGCGTCACCGAGCACCTTTCTCGTTATTTCGACCTGTCTGGAGATCCGCCCCGTGCAAGCACTTGAGCACGAGATCAAGGAATTGATCATTTCCTCCCTTTCGCTGGAGGACATCACGCCGGAGGACATCGATCCGACCGCGCCGCTGTTCGTCGAGGGCCTCGGCCTGGATTCGATCGACGCGCTGGAGCTGGGCCTGGCGCTGCAGAAGAAGTACGGTGTCAGCCTCTCGGCCGATTCGGAAGAAACCCGTCGCCATTTCTCCAGCGTGCGCGCGCTCGGCGAGTTCGTCGCCGCCCGCCAGTCGTAACGGCGCCAGGAATAGCCATGACCAAGAATGAACTGTTCGAACGCATCGTCAGCATCCTGACCGACAGCTTCGAGATTGAAACCGCCCGGATCACCCCCGAGGCCCGGCTCTACGACGACCTGGACATCGACAGCATCGATGCGGTCGACCTGATCGTGCAGCTCAAGCCACTGCTCGGCCGCAACCTGCAGCCGGAAGCGTTCAAGGCCGTGCGCACCGTGCAGGACATCGTTGATGTCGTGTATGGACTGCTGCCGGACCAGGCAGCCGCCTGACCGCAGCGCCGGCGGCTTCGCCATGGCTCGCGCACGTACCGTCGTGGTGGCAGCGATTTCGCTTGCCTACCCGCTGCTGGTGTACCTGGCGATGGGCCGCTTCGAGCCGCGCTGGCTGTCGCTGCTGCTGTTCACCCTGGCCCTGCTGCGTGCGCTGAGCACGCGCCAGCCGTTGTGGTGGGCCGCCGCCGCCGGCACCGGCCTGCTGGCGGTGCTGGCCACCGTGCTCAACCAGGCCCTGCCGCTGAAGTTGTACCCGGCGCTGGTCAATGCGGTGATGCTGGCGGTGTTCGGCACCAGCCTGCGCTTCGGGCCGCCGTTGGTGGAGCGCCTGGCGCGGCTGCAGGAGCCGGACCTGCCCCCGTTCGCGGTGGCCTATACCCGCCGCGTCACCCAGGTGTGGTGCGGCTTCTTCGTTCTCAACGGCAGCCTGGCCCTGCTGACCGCGCTGTACGCGTCGGACCGGGCCTGGATGCTCTACAACGGATTGTTGGCGTACGTGATGATGGGCGTGTTGTTCGCAGGTGAGTGGCTGGTGCGGCGGCGGGTGAAGGCGGCGCACGCGCATGGCTGAGTGGATTGCCCTGGACCGGCTGCTGCTGGAGGCGCGGCCGCAGCGCAGCGTCGGCCTGTGCGATGGAGACATGGTTGACCACGCCTGCTTCCGCCAGCGCGTACGGGGCTGGCGCGCCGCCTTTGCGGCGGCTGAAGGCCGCGACTGGGCCCTGTATTTCGATGACGCCGTGGCCTTCGCTGCGGCGCTGTTCGGCGCCTGGCATGCCGGCAAGCGGGTGTTCCTGGCCGCTGACAACCTGCCGGCCACGCTGCAGGCGCTGCAGCCGCAGGTGAGCGGTTTCGCGGGCGACGTGGCGGCCGACTACCGCCCGCTGGCGGCGCTGGACGCCACACTGGACGACGAACTGCAGGCGCTGGACGAGCGCGCCTGCGAGCTGTGCGTGTTCACCTCCGGCAGCACCGGCCAGCCCAGTGCGATCGGCAAGCGCCTGGACCAGCTGGCGCGCGAGGTGGAAGCGCTGCAGGCCGCGTTCGGTGCGCAGCTGGATGGCGCGCAGGTGCACGGCACGGTGTCCCACCAGCACATCTACGGGCTGCTGTTCCGCGTGCTGTGGCCGCTGGCCGCCGGCCGCCTGATCCATCCGCGTCGGTTCTTCCACGAAGACCTGGTGGGTGCGCTGGCCGGTACCGACACGGTGCTGGTGGCGACGCCGGCCCATCTCAAGCGCCTGCCCGAGCAGCTCGACTGGGCCAGCCTGCATGGCCGCCTGCGCGCGGTGTTCTCCTCCGGTGGCCCGCTGCCGGAGGACGCGGCGCGACACGTGCGGCAGTGGTTGGGCGTGGCCCCGACCGAGGTCTATGGCAGCAGCGAGACCGGCGGTATCGCCTGGCGCCGCTGGGACACCGACCTGCCGCCGTGGCAGCCGCTGCCGGGTGTGCAGTGGCGGATCGACGACGGCTGCCTGGCGGTGGCCTCGGCGCATCTGGAAACCCCCGGCTGGTGGCGCACCCAGGACCGCGTGGAAGCCCTGGCCGATGGCCGTTTCCGGCTGCTGGGCCGCGCCGACCGCATCGTCAAGATCGAAGAGCGCCGCGTCTCGCTGGATGCGCTGGAACGCGCGCTGCGCGAAGACGCCGAAGTGGATGACGTGCGCGTGCTGGTGCTGCCCGGGCAGCGCGAGCAGCTGGCCGCCGTGGTGGTTCCGGCCGATCCGGCGCTGCTGGAGGGCGGCGACGCCGCGCGCCGTGCGCTGGGCCAACGCCTGGGCGCGCGCCTGGCGCATGCGCATGACGCGGTGACCCGGCCGCGCCGTTGGCGCCTGGTGCAGGCGTTGCCGATCAACGCGCAGGGCAAGGTGACCCAGGCGGCATTGGCGGCGCTGTTCCAGCCACTGATGCCGGTGCCGGTCTGGGACCGCCGCGACGCCGCCAGCGCCACGCTGCGCATGATCCTCGACCCGGCGCTGCGGCCGTTCCAGGGCCACTTCCCGCAGGCGGCGATCCTGCCCGGTGTTGCGCAGTTGGACTGGGCGATGCGTTTCGGCCGCCAGGCATTTGCGATGCCGCGCGCGTTCCTGCGCATGGACGCGGTGAAGTTCCAGCACGTGGCCCGCCCGGGCGATGAGTTGACCCTGCAGCTGGACTGGGATGCCGCACGCAACGTGCTGGCCTTCCGCTATACCTCCAGCCACGGTGTACATGCCAGCGGCAGGGTGGTGTTCGCCGATGCGGACTGACCCGGCCGTTGCCGGTGCCGCGTTTGCGCCACTGGTGGTGATTCCCGTCTACGACCACGAGCACGCCATCGTGGCGGTGGTCGACGGTGTGCAGGCCGCTGGCTTGCCTTGCCTGCTGGTCGACGATGGTTCGCATGATGCGTGCGCGGCGGTGCTGCGCACGCTGGCACAGCGCCAGGGCGTCGACCTGCTGCGCCTGGACGCCAACCAGGGCAAGGGTGGGGCGATGCTGGCCGGTTTTGCTGAAGCCGGCGCGCGTGGCTACAGCCACGTGCTGCAGATCGACGCAGACGGCCAGCACGATACCGCTGACCTGCCACGTTTCATCGAGGCCGCGCGTGTGCATCCCGACGCGGTGATCTGCGGCATTCCGGCCTACGACGCCAGTGTTCCCAAGGCACGCCTGTATGGCCGCTACGCCACCCACGTCTGGGTCTGGATCAACACGCTGTCGCTGCACCTGCGCGACACCATGTGCGGCTTCCGGGTGTATCCACTGCCACCGGTGCTGCGCCTGATCGGTGAAGAGACCATCGGCCGGCGCATGGATTTCGATACTGAAGTGATGGTGCGCCTGTACTGGCGCCAGCTGCCGGTCGAGCACCTGGCCACGCGCGTGACCTATCCCGCCGATGGCGTGTCGCACTTCGATGTGTGGCGCGACAACGTGCGCATCAGCCGCATGCACACCCGCCTGTTCTTCGGCATGCTCTGGCGCGCACCGCGGCTGCTGTGGCGCCGCCTGCAGGGGCAGCGCTGAGATGGCGACCGTGCAGGATGCCCCGCACTGGGCCGATATCGGCGAATCGACGTCGGTGGCCGGCGTGCTGTTCCTGTGCTGGGTGCACCGCTGGTTCGGGCGCTGGCCATTCCGCCTGTGCGCGTGGCCGGTGGTGGCCTGCCATTGGCTGGGCAACCGTGTGGGGCGACAGGCCTCGATGCAGTACCTGCAGCGGCTGCAGGCATACAGCGGTGTGCTCGGCCGCGCGCCGACCCGGCGCGACAGCCTGCGCCACTTCTTCGCCTTCGCCGACACGATGCTGGACAAGATCCTCGGCCTGGGCGGGCGCTACCCGGCCAACCGTATTCACCTGCACCGCGACCTGGTGCTGCAGAAGATCGCGCGCCGCGAAGGCGGTCTGATCCTCACCGCGCACATCGGCTGCCTGGAACTGTGCCAGGTGCTGGCCGAACAGGTGCCGGGGTTCCGCATCACCGTGCTGGTGCACACCGCGCATGCGCAGCGCTTCAACCGCCTGCTGCAGCGGCTGGACCCGCTGGCGGCGGTGGAGCTGGTGCAGGTCACCGAAATGGGGCCGGCCACCGCGGTGATGCTGGCCGAGCGCGTGGCGGCCGGTGGCTTCGTCGCCATCGTCGGCGACCGCACGCCGGTGCAGGGCGGCCGCAGCGTCACCGCCGATTTCCTCGGCCATCGCGCGCCATTCCCGATCGGCGCCTATGTGCTGGCCGCGGCGCTGGGCTGCCCGGTCTACACCATGGCCTGCCTGCACCAGGGCGAGGGCTATCGCGTGGCATTTGAACAATTCGCCGAACGCATCGTGCTGCCGCGTGGCTCGCGCGACGCGGCACTTGCCGAACAGGCACAGCGCTTCGCGCGCTGGCTGGAACTCCAGGTCATCCAGTCCCCGTTGGACTGGTTCAATTTCTTCCCCTTCTGGGATCAGGCTCCGCATGACGACTGACGCCGTACCCGTGTGCCGCTTTGGCGATGCACCGTTGACCATCGAAGACGTGGTTGCCCTGGCCCAGCGCCAGTGCGAGGCCGCACTGAGCGACGCGCCGGCGTTCCGCGCGCACATCCAGCGTGGTGCCGACTTCCTCGACCGCCTGCTGCGCGAGGATGGCGTGATCTACGGCGTGACCACCGGCTATGGCGACTCGTGCACGGTGAACATCCCGCCGGCGCTGGTGGCCGAGCTGCCGCACCACCTGTACACCTACCACGGCTGCGGCCTGGGCCGTTACCTGGACCCGGTCGAGACCCGTGCGGTGCTGGCTGCGCGCCTGGCCTCGCTGGTGCGCGGCATGTCCGGTGTCAGCGTGCCGCTGCTGGAAGGCCTGGCCACGCTGCTGCAGCACGATGTGCTGCCGATGATCCCGGCCGAAGGCTCGGTGGGGGCCAGTGGTGACCTGACCCCGCTGTCCTACGTGGCGGCGGTGCTGTGCGGCGAGCGCGAGGTGCTGCACGACGGCCGCGTGCAGCCGGCGGCCGAGGTGCTGGCGAAGATCGGCATGACCCCGCTGAAGCTGCGGCCGAAGGAAGGCCTGGCGATCATGAACGGCACAGCGGTGATGACCGGCCTGGCCTGCCTGGCCTGGCAGCGCGCCGACTACCTGGCACGCATGGCCACGCGCCTGACCGCGTTCAACGTGCTGGCCAGCGACGGCAACGCGCACCACTTCGACGAAACCCTGTTCGCGGCCAAGCCGCATCCGGGCCAGGGCCGCATCGCCGCGCGTCTGCGCAGCGACCTGCACAGCGAGCGTCCGCCGCGCAATGAACAGCGCCTGCAGGACCGCTACTCGCTGCGCTGCGCGCCGCACGTGATCGGCGTGCTGGAGGACAGCCTGCCGTTCCTGCGCCAGCTGATCGAAACCGAACTGAACAGCGCCAACGACAATCCGCTGATCGATGCCGATGGCGAGCGCATCCTGCATGGCGGCCACTTCTACGGCGGCCACATCGCGCTGGCGATGGACACCCTGAAGAACACCGTGGCCAACGTTGCCGATCTGCTTGACCGGCAGCTGGCGCTGGTGGTCGATGCCCGCTACAGCCATGGCCTGCCGGCCAACCTGTCGGCGGCCACCGGCCCGCGCGCGGCCATCAACCATGGCCTGAAGGCGCTGCAGATCAGCGTTTCGGCCTGGACCGCCGAAGCGCTGAAGCAGACCATGCCGGCCAGCGTGTTCTCGCGCTCCACCGAGTGCCACAACCAGGACAAGGTCAGCATGGGCACCATTGCCGCGCGCGACTGCCTGCGCGTGATCGAGCTGACCGAGCAGGTGGTGGCCGCGATGCTGATCGCTGCCCGCCAGGGCCTGGCGCTGCGCGAACGGGTTGGCCTGAATGCGCAGCTGCATGGCAGTCTGGCCGACATGTACGCCGACCTGGGGCAGCGCATCGCCCTGGTCGAAGAAGACCGCGCGCTGGATCGCGAACTGCGGGAACTGCTGGTGGAGATCCGCGCGCAACGTTGGGAGCTGTACGCCGGTGAATGAGGCCATCGAACGGGTTGGCGAAATCGCGTTGACCCCTGCCTTCCATGACTGCGATCCGATGAACGTGGTCTGGCATGGCAACTACTTCAAGTACTTCGAGATCGCGCGCTGCGCGCTGCTCGGGCGCTATGACTACGACTATCCACAGATGCTCGAATCGGGCTACCTGTGGCCGGTGGTCGATGCGCGGGTGAAGTACGTGCGGCCGCTGTTGTTCAACCAGGCCCTGCGCGTGGTCGCGCGCATCGTGGAATGGGAGAACCGGCTGAAGATCGAGTACGAAATCGTCGATGCGCAGAGCGGCCAGGTACTGACCCGCGCGATGACCATCCAGGTCGCGGTGGACGCGGCCAGCAAGGAAATGCTGTACCAGTGCCCGCCGGTACTGTGGGAACGCCTGGGAGTGCCTGCGCCGTGAACATGCTTGTCCGTCTTTCCAGCGTGCTGCTGTGCGCGCTGATGTTCATTGCCGCACCGCAGGTGCAGGCCGCCGACCCCGCCATCGATGCGATCACCCAGGCGGTGGCGCGGCCGGACGTGCTGCGCGGCCAGTTCAGCCAGGAAAAGCAGGTCAGCGGCTTCAAGAACCCGCTGCGCTCGCAGGGCCAGTTCGTGGTCGCGCGCCAGCACGGCGTGATCTGGACCACGCTCAAGCCGTTCCCCTCCGAAGTGGTGGTCACCGCCGACCGCATCCTCAGCCGCCAGCGCGATGGCAGCACCCGTGTCGAGCTCGATGCACGGCAGCAGCCGGCGATGCGTTCGGTGAACGCGATCATGTTCGCGCTGATGAGTGGCGACGTGCAGGCGCTGTCCGGCCAGTTCAACGTGGCGGCCAGCCGTGAAGGGCAGGGCTGGCGGCTGCGGCTGACGCCGAAGTCGGCGATGCTGGCCAAGGCGTTCCAGTCGCTGACCCTGCAAGGTGACCGCTACGTGCGCCAGGTCGAGATCGTCGAGGCCAACAAGGACCGCACGCAGATCCAGTTCAGTGCACTGAGCGAAGCGCCGGCCACGCTCACCGCCGACGAGGCACGCCGCTTTGAGTGAGGGGGCAGCATCGAACGGGCCGGACCGGTTGCGGCGCTGGTGGCACTGGCTGGGCATCGCCTGGCTGGTGCTCCTGCTGGTGTTGGGTGCGCAGCAATGGCGCCTGTGGAGCCAGCAGTCGCGGATCGACACCGACATCCTCGCCCTGCTGCCGCAGGACGCGCATGACCGCCTGTTGAGTGACGTCACCCGGCGCATCGCCGACGGCAGCTCGCGCCAGGTGGTGGTGCTGCTGGGCAGCAAGGATGGCGCCGCCGCCAAGCGCGCACAGGCGGCGTTCGCTGCGGCGATGGCCAAGGACAACGACCGTGCTCTGCTGGTGCCCAGTGGTTCGATCGAAGGCTGGTTCGACGAGGCGCGCGCGTTCTACGCGCCGTACCGCGACCGCCTGCTGACCCCGGCCCAGCGCGAGCAGCTGCAGAGCAGCGAGCCGGGCGCGTTGGCCGAGCAGGCGTTGGCTGCGCTGTACGGTCCGATGGGCGCACCGCGCCTGACCGATTGGCGGCAAGACCCGCTCTCGCTGTGGCCGCAATGGTGGCAGCAGCAGGCGCAGGGGTCGGGGTTGCGGCTGGGCGATGACGGCCTGCTCGAAGCCGAGGGCAGGCATTGGGCCGTACTGCAGTTCGATACGCCGGGGTCGGCGTTCCAGCTTGACGGCGAGCGCCATCTCGACGGGCTGCTGGAACGTGCCGGGCTGGCCGCCAGGGCGGCGGCGCCCGAGCTGGAAATCCTGCATGCGGGTGTGCCGCTGCACGCCGAAGCGGCGGCGGTGCAGGCCAACCAGGAGATCAACACGATCGGCTGGGGCTCGCTGGCCGCAGTGCTGCTGCTGGTGTGGCTGGCGTTCCGTTCGCTGCGGCCGATCCTGCTGGTTGCCGCCTCACTGCTGATCGGCTGTGGCGTGGCGCTGGCGGTGACCGTGCTGGTATTTGGCAAGGTGCATGTGCTGACCCTGGTGTTTGGTGCGTCGCTGGTGGGCGTGGCCGAGGACTACGGCATCCATTGGTTCGCTTCGCGCCAGGCCGAACCGGCTGATCGTCGCTGGAAGCTGCTGCGGCACCTGCTGCCCGGCCTGTGGCTGGCCCTGCTGACCAGCGCGCTGGCCTACCTGGCACTGGGCCTGGCCCCGTTCCCGGGCCTGCGCCAGATGGCATTGTTCTCGGTGGTCGGCCTGGCCGCCGCCTTCCTTACGGTGATTTTCTGGTTCCCGTGGCTGGATGGCGGTGAGATCCGCAAGACCCGTTTCTCGCAGTGGCTGGGCAACACGCTGGAGCGCTTCCCGCGCCTGCATGGCCGTCGCCCGGTGACGGTGTTCGTGGTGATCACGCTGGCGCTGTCTGCCATCGGCATTGCCCGCCTGAACAGCAACGACGACCTGCGCAGCCTGCAGTCCTCGCCGCCGGCGTTGATGGCCCAGCAGATCCGGCTGAGCCAGCTGCTGGGCATGCCCAGCCCGGCGCAGTTCTACCTGGTGCAGGGCACCGACGCGGCGCAGCTGCTGCAGCGTGAGGAAGCGTTGACCGAACGCCTGCGTGTACTGGCCAACGACAAGCGCATTGGTGGCTATCGTGCGATCAGCGATTGGCTGCCGTCGCCGTCGCGCCAGCAGGCCGATGCGGCGCTGACTGCGAAGGTTGAACCGGGTGTGCTTGCGGCCGTGTCCGACGCCGTGGGAGAGCCACTGCAGCGACCGCCGTTCGCGGACGCGCCACTCACCGCCGAAGCGTTCCTGGCCTCGCCGGCCTCGCAGCCGTTCCGCCACCTGTGGGTGGGCGAGGTCGGCGGGCAGATGATCAGCGTGGTGATGGTCGATGACCTGTCGCGCGCTGATGCGCTGGCCACCCTGCGCGGGGCGGCCGAAGGCCTGCCGGGTGTGCGCTGGGTGGACCGCACCGCCGACTTCTCGCAGCTGCTGGGCCACTACCGCAAGCTGATGGGCGGGCTGCTGCTGGTCGGCATCGTGCTGGTGTTCGGCGCGCTGTGGCTGCGCTATCGCCGCCAGGCCTGGCGCGTGTTCGCGCCGACCCTGATTGCCGGTGCGCTGACCCTGGGCCTGCTGGGCTTGTTCGGCCAGCCACTGCAGCTGTTCAACGTGCTGGCACTGATGCTGTTGCTGGGCATGGGCATCGACTACGGCATTTTCCTGATCGAGCACCGCGGCGACGCCAGTGCCTGGCTGGCCGTGTGCGTGGGCGCGGCCAGCACCTGGCTGTCGTTCGGCCTGCTGGGCCTGTCGCAGACCCCGGCGTTGCGCGCGTTCGGCCTGACCCTGCTGTTCGGCATCGGCCTGGTCTGGCTGATCTCGCCGCTGTTCCGTCCGCCGCCGCACGATCTGCCGCCGGCCTGAACCTGTTTCCGACTTCCTTCTTTCCACTTGATCGAGCAACAAGGACGCACCGATGAACACTGCTGTGGATGCTGTCGAACGTACTGAAATCCTGATCATCGGCGCGGGCCCGGCCGGTTCGGTGGCTGCGGCGATGCTGCGCCAGCAGGGCCGCCAGGTGCTGATGCTGGAACGCCAGCAGTTCCCACGCTTCTCCATCGGCGAAAGCCTGCTGCCGCAGAGCATGGAGTACATCGAGGCGGCCGGCCTGCTGCAGGATGTGGTCGAGGCGGGCTTCCAGTACAAGAACGGTGCCGCCTTCGTGCACGGCGAAGCGCGCACTGCATTCGACTTCAGGAAGAAGTTCTCGCCGGGTTGGGGCACCACCTACCAGGTGCAGCGCGCCGACTTCGACAACGTGCTGGCGCGCGGCGCCGAGCGCATGGGCACCACGCTGCGCTTCGGCGACGAAGTGCTTGCGGTCGAGCCGGGCGAGCAACCGGCGGTGACGGTGCGCCGCCCGGACGGCAGTGAATACCGCATCGAGGCCGATTTCATCCTCGATGCCTCCGGTTTCGCGCGGCTGCTGCCGCGGTTGCTGCAGCTGGAGTCGCCGTCCAACTTCCCGGTGCGCGGCGCGATCTTCTGCCACGTGCGCGACAACATTCCGGCCGAAGCGGACTTCGACCGCAACAAGATCCTGATCACCACCCACCCCGAGCACATCGACGTCTGGTACTGGACGATTCCGTTCTCCAACGGCTGCTGTTCGCTGGGCGTGGTCGCCGAGCCGTCGTTCTTCGAGCGCTACGAGGGTGACGACCTGCAGAAGCTGCAGGCCATCGTCGGCGAGGACCCCAACCTGACCGGGCTGCTGGCCAACGCCGAATGGGCGGTGCTGCCGGTGCGCCGCATCACCGGTTATTCGGCCAACGTCAGTTCGCTGTGGGGGCCCGGCTACGCGTTGCTGGGCAACGCCGGCGAGTTCCTCGATCCGGTGTTCTCCTCCGGCGTGACCATTGCCTTCAAGTCCGCGCAGCTGGCCAGTGAATGCCTCAAGCGCCGCTATGCCGGCCAGGCCGTGGACTGGGAGGCCGAGTTCTCGATCCCGCTGCGTGCCGGCGTGAAGACCTTCCGTCGCTTCGTGGAAAGCTGGTACGAAGGCGGCTTCCAGAAGATCATCTACCACCCGCAGCAGCAGCCCGAAGTGCGCAACATGATCAGTTCCATCCTGGCCGGATATGCCTGGGACACCAACAACCCCTATGTGGCCGATGAAAGTGGTCGCCGCATGCGCGTGCTGGAGCAGCTGTGCAGCGCCTGATCTTCCGTACTGCGGCCCTGCTGCTGTGCCTGCTGCTGGCCGCCTGTGCCGGGCGCATGCCCAAGCCACAGGTGGAGCTGCCGCCGCTGCGCCTGTCGCCGGCCAGCTTGCCGGCGCCGCTGGCGCTGCAGCAGCAGCTGCATTTCCGCTTCGGCACGCATGAGCGCGATCTCGACGCGCTGCTGGAAGCCGACGCCCAGCAGGTGCAGCTGGCCGTGCAGGCGATGGGCCAGACCGGCGTGCGCCTGCAATGGGACGGCCAGCAGCTGACCCAGCAGCGCGCGCCATGGCTGCCACCGCAGGTGCGCGCCGAGCGCGTGCTGGATGACCTGCAGTTCGCGCTGTGGCCGACCGCGGCCATTGCCGCCGTGCTGCCGGCGGGCTGGCAGGTCAGTGATGATGGCCATCAGCGCAGCCTGTCGCGTGAGGGCACCGTGTGGCTGCACCTGCAGCGGCTGGACGATGGCAGCGTGCAGCTGGACAACCGCGCCGAAGGCTATGCGCTGCGCATCGAATCGATCGACATGGCCGGGCCGGACCGATGAGCGCACCGATCTACCTGAACGACCTGGGTGTGGTCTGTGCACTCGGCGCTGGCCGCGCCGCCGTGACGTCGGCACTGTTCGCCGACGCGCCGGGCGGGCTCAGCGACAACGAGAGCCTGTTGCCGGGGCACACCCTGGCGCTGGGAGAAGTACGCACGCCGCTGCCGGCGCTGGATGACCTGCCGGTGGCCCTGCGCGGGCGCAACAATGCCCTGCTGGACGTGGCATTGGCTCAGATCGCGCCGGCAGTGGCCGCGGCGATCGCCCGCCATGGCGCCGAGCGCGTAGCGGTGGTGCTGGGCACCAGCACCTCGGGCATTGGTGAATCCGAGCAGGCATTGCGCAGCCATGCCGAACAGGGCCAGTGGCCGCAGGGCTTTGATTACGCCCAGCAGGAAATGGGCACCGCCGCGCAGTTCGTGCGCCAGCGCAGTGGCGCACAGGGGCCGGCATGGACCCTGTCCACTGCCTGCTCGTCCAGTGCCAAGGCGCTGATGTCGGCCGCACGCATGCTGCGCGCCGGCATCGTCGATGCGGTGATCGCCGGTGGCGCCGATTCGCTGTGCCGCTTCACCGTGGCCGGCTTCAGCGCGCTGGAATCGGTCTCGGCCCAACGTTGCAATCCGTTCTCGCAGCATCGTACGGGTATCAACATCGGCGAAGGCGCCGCGCTGTTCCTGCTCACCCGCGAACCCGGCCCGGTATGCCTGGCGGGGTGGGGCGAGTCGGCCGACGCCCACCACATGTCCGCCCCGGACCCGCAGGGCCTGGGCGCCATCGACGCCCTGCAGCAGGCGCTGCAGCGTGCTGGCTGGGCCGCCGGCGAAGTGGACTATGTGAACCTGCATGGGACCGCGACCGGCCACAACGATGCGATGGAAAGCCTGGCCGTGTCGCAGGTGCTCGGCAGCCACGTGCCGGCCAGTTCGACCAAGCCGTTGACCGGCCATACGCTGGGTGCCTCGGGTGCCATCGAGGCGGCGCTGTGCTGGATCGTGCTGGCCGAGAACCCGCAGCAGCTGCTGCCGCCGCACTGGTGGGACGGCGTGGCCGACCCGGCACTGCCGGTGCTGCCGCTGGTCGCACCGGGCACGCGCCTTGCGCAGCCGCCACGGCGGGTGCTGAGCAATTCGTTCGCCTTCGGCGGCAGCAATGCCGTGCTGGCACTGGAGCGTCGATGAACACGCTGTACGCGATCGAAGACGTGGTGCCGCACCGCCAGGACATGTGCCTGCTGGAGCGCATCACGCAGTGGGACCAGGACGCCATCGAGGCCGAACTGGTGGTGCCCGAGGCCGGCCTGTTCGTCGAGGATGACCAGGTGCCGGCATGGGTCGGCATCGAGTACATGGCGCAGGCCATCGCGGCCTGGGCCGGTTGCCGAGCGCGTGCGGCCGGCAGGCCACCGCAGCTGGGCTTCCTGCTCGGCAGCCGCCGCTACAGCAGCGCGCGCAGCAGCTTCCCCAGCGGTTCGCGGCTGCGCGTACAGGCGCGCTGCGAGCTGTTGGGTGACAATGGATTGGGGATGTTCGCCTGCCGCATCCTGGCAGGCGAGGAAGAATGGGCGACAGCCAACGTGTCGGTGTTCGAACCGGCCGACGCGATGGCCTATCTGGAGAGTGGACAGGCATGACAGGGAATCGAAGCGTGCTGGTGACCGGCGCCAGCCGGGGCATCGGCCGGGCCATCGCGCTGCGCATCGCGCGCGATGGCTTCGACGTGGTGGTGCATTGCCGCAGCCGCGTGGATGAAGCACAGGCGGTGGTCGCCGAGATCCAGGCACTGGGCCAGCAGGCCCGCGTGCTGGTGTTCGACGTGGCCGACCGCGCGTCTGCGCGGGCCGCTCTGGAGGCCGATGTCGAAGCGCACGGCGCTTACTACGGCGTGGTCTGCAATGCCGGCATCGCCCGCGATGGCGCCTTCCCGGCGCTGTCAGCGGACGATTGGGACCAGGTCATCCACACCAACCTGGATGGCTTCTACAACGTGCTGCATCCGCTGATCATGCCGATGGTGCGGCGGCGCAAGCCGGGCCGCATCGTCACCCTGTCGTCGGTCTCCGGACTGGCCGGCAACCGCGGGCAGGTCAACTACAGTGCCGCCAAGGCCGGCATCATCGGCGCCACCAAGGCCCTGGCGCTGGAACTGGCCAGCCGCCAGATCACCGTCAACTGCGTGGCCCCGGGCCTGATCGAGACCGAAATGCTCAACGACGAAGTGGTTGAACACGCGCTCAAGCTGATTCCCGCCGGCCGCGTTGGCCGCCCGGACGAAGTGGCGGCTACCGTGGCGTTCCTGCTGTCCGAACCGGCTGGCTACATCACCCGCCAGGTGATCTCGGTGAACGGAGGCATGCTCTGATGGCCGCCGATCGTCGCGTGGTGGTTACCGGCGCCGCTGCCATCAGTCCACTCGGCCACGACTGGCCGACCATCGAAGCGCACCTGCGCAGCTGCCGCAACGCGGTGCGTGCGATGCCCGAGTGGGATGTCTATGCCGGGCTCAACACCAAGCTGGCCGCGCCGGCGCAGGACTTCGAGCTGCCGCCGAACTACAACCGCAAGACCACCCGCTCGATGGGCAAGGTCGCGATCATGTCGGTGCGCGCCACCGAGGTGGCGCTGCGCGAGGCCGGCCTGAATGAGCATCCGGTGCTGCGCAGTGGCCGTACCGGCGTGGCCTATGGCTCCTCGTCCGGCAGCCACGAGGCTACCGGCGAATTCGGGCGCATGCTCAACGAATTCACCACCGATGGCATCAGCGCCACGACCTATCTGAAGATGATGAGCCACACCGCGCCGGTCAACATCGGCGTGTTCTTCGGCCTGTCCGGGCGCGTGTACACCACCTCCAGCGCCTGCACGTCGGGCAGCCAGGGTGTGGGCGCGGCCTATGAAGCCATCCGCAGCGGCAAGCAGACGGTGATGGTGGCCGGCGGTGCCGAGCAGCTCGATGCCACCGCTGCAGCGGTGTTCGACACGCTGTTCGCCACCAGCGTGCGCAACGACGCGCCGCAGACCACGCCTCGCCCGTTCGATGCCGGCCGCGATGGCCTGGTGCTGGGCGAGGGCGCCTGCACGCTGATCCTGGAAGACCTGGAGCACGCGCAGGCGCGCGGCGCCACCATCCTTGCCGAGGTGGTCGGCTACGGCACCAACAGCGATGGCCAGCACGTCACCCAGCCCAGTGCCGACACCATGGCCCAGGCCATGCGCCTGGCATTGGAGGACGCGGGCCTGGACGCGGCGCAGATCGACTACGTCAACGCCCATGGCACCGCCACCGACCACGGCGACATCGCCGAGACCCAGGCCACCGCACAGGTGTTCGGCAGCCGCGTGCCGATCAGCTCGCTGAAGAGCTACGTCGGCCACATGCTGGGTGCCTGTGGCGCGTTCGAGGCCTGGGTGAGCATCCAGATGATGCGTGCCGGCTGGTTCGCGCCCACCCTGAACCTGGCCGCGGTCGACCCGCGCTGTGGCCAGCTCGACTTCATCACCGGGCAGGGCCGCGAACTGCAGGCCGAGTACGTGATGAGCAACAACTTCGCCTTCGGCGGCATCAACACCTCGCTGGTGTTCCGCCGCTGGAGCGAGTGATCCACTGCGCCAACACACCGTTCCCGTTACCCCCGCACCCTCGACAAGGAGATGTTCCGATGCGCCGCACTCTCATGATCGCCACGGCTACCGCGCTGCTGGCCCTGACTTCCACCGCTTCCGCCCGCGACACGCGTGTCGAACAGTCCCTGCAGGAACTGGTCAATTCGCAGGCCGCCAAGGACGCCGGCATCGACGGCAGCGTGCGTTTCTATCTGGCCGGCCAGCCGGTCAGCGTGCAGCAGCGCCTGGGCGAAGACGTGACCAACAAGAAGACCAACGCCGCCAACAAGAGCGATGCCGAGGCCTGCCGCTGGGTTGCGCTGTCGGCACTGCGCGCGCTGCAGGACGGTGCCAAGTCGCGCGGCGCCAACGCCGTGGTCGACATCGTCAGCTATTACAAGAAGAACGAGTTCAAGAGCAGCACCAACTACGAGTGCTACGCCGGTGCCATCCTTGCGGGTGTCGCGCTGAAGGGCACCTACGCCAAGGTCAAGTAAGCGCCCGTGTGGCGGCGGCGCAGCCTGAACGTCGCCGCCACATTGCTGAACCCCGCAGGCGAAACACCGCCGATCGCGCCGCCATCGTCGGCTGACGGCTTTCCCCGGTGTCGGCTTTCCGACACAATCATGGCTCTTCCCGGGTTATCGTCCCGCGGACATGCACGCCTACGTCTATAAAAGCCAACTCAAGCCGGACACCTACGTCTACGTTCCCCGACGCGATGATTTCAGCGCGCTGCCCGCGCCGCTGCTCACCTCGCTGGGGACGCTCGCCTTCGTGCTGGAGGTGGTCCTGGATGCCCAGCGCCGCCTGGCGCAGGCTGACCCGGAAAAGGTCCGCAGCGAAATGAGCGAGCGCGGGTTCTACCTGCAGGTGCCGCCGACGGTGGCCAGCCTGATGCCGCGCCACTATGACTGACGCCTCCCGTCCGCGCATTCTGTCAATTGCCTTCGCCGCGGGCGCGGTACTGGCGCTGGGCGCCGCCGTGGGCGGCGTTCCGGGTGCGGTCCTTGCCGCACTGGCGCAGCCCGCGTTCGCGTTGGCGATATCGTGGTGGCGCCGCAGCCGCGCGCTGCTGCCGCTGAAGGTGGTCGCACGCCAGGACCTGCCGGCGCTGCTGGCATTGTGGGCAGCCGCCCCGCTGTTGCTGGCGCTGCTGCTGGCCTGGCCGCTCGCAGCGCTGCGTGACAGCGGCAGCCTGGCGGCAGTGCTTGGCCTGAGCGTACTGGTCAGTGCCGGCCTGCTGGCGGCCTGGCGCACCTGGCCATTGTGGAACGATGTCGAACGCCTGGATGGCAGCCTGGCCCAGCACTGGCAGGCGCTGGCGGGGCGCGACCTGACTGCTTGGCGTGGCCTCGGCGTGGCCGCGCTGGTCATTGCGCTGGCCGCGCTGGTGGTGCTGCCGGCCTGGCCGGGCCTGTTGCCGGAAAGCGCGCGCTGGCCCGCCGCGCTGGCGGTCGTACTGCTGTCGCCGGTGCTGCACCTGCTGCTGCAGCGGGTCGCGCCTGCGCCGCTGGTGTCGTTGCGCTCCAGCCCGTTGGTGGCGTCCAGCGCTGAACCCGAACCGATGTTCGCAGCGGCGGCCGACGCCCTGCCGCTGGAGGCGATGGCGCCGCAGGAACTGACACCGGCGCTGTATGAAGCCGCCCGCCAGGGCCGCATCGACCGGGGCCTGCAGCTGCTGCAGGCCGGTGCCGATCCGTATGCGCTGCCGGACCCGAACTGGCGTGACCAGCGCAGCCTGGCGGTGCTGGCCGCGGTGCTGCCGGACCTGCGCCTGCTGCGCGAACTGATTGCCCGCGGCGTCGATGTGAATGCGCCGCACCGGGGCATGACCCCGCTGCTGGCGGCGACCCGCGACAGCTGGCATGGCCGCCCCGAAGCGGTGATGACCCTGCTCGCCAACGGCGCCGACTCGCGTGCCACCGACAGTGATGGCAACACCCCGCTGCACCATGCCGCACGCAGTTCCGACCCGGGGGTGGCCGCGCTGCTGCGCGATGCCGCTGCCGAAGTCGATGCGCTGAACCGTGATGGCTGGTCGCCGCTGGCGGTGGCCTGCCAGGTGGGCAACTGGCGTCTGGCCCGCTTCCTGCTCGAACGCGGTGCACGCTGCGAACCGGCCGATGGCACCCCGGTGCTGCTGGCCGCCGCCGCCACCGAGGATGACGATCCGGCGGGCGTGCAGCTGCTGCTCAAGCACAAGGCACGGGCCGACGCCCGCGATCGCCAGCGCCGCAGTGCGTTGCATGAGGCGGCCCTGGCCGGCCATGTCGAGATCATCGGCGTGCTGCTCGGCGCGGGCGCCAATCTGGAGGCGCGCGATGCACTGGGGCGTACGCCGTGGCTGGAAGCGGCCCGTGCCGGTCGCGCCGCCGTGATCGAACACCTGCTGCCGCACAAGCCGGACCTGGTCGCGGTGGACGGCGAAGGCCGCAATGCGGTGCAGCTGGCGGCGATGGCCGAGGATGTCTCGCCGCTGCTGATCAAGCGCCTGGTCGAACTGGGCATCGCGGCCGATGCCACCGATCCGGTCGGCCGCCGTGCGGTGGACTACGCCGCCGAGGCCGGCCGCTGGGCGATCGTAGCCCTGCTGGACCCGTCCTATCCGTTGCCGGCTGCGGTCAGTGATGGCCTGGCCGATCGTGGCGAAGCAGCCAGTGCCAGCGGCCTGCTGCCGGACCGTCCGCCGCTGACCCTGCTGCGCGAGGCCCTGGGCTTCGGCAACACCGACGGCATGGCGGCGCTGGCCAGGCTGTGCCAACCGGAGGAACTGGGCGGGCTGCTGCTCGATCCGGAGTTGGCGCTGGAACCGCGTGCGGTGGACTGGCTGCTGGGCCACGGCGCCGATCCCTATGTGCGTGATGCCTGCTCCGATACGCCGATGTTCGCGCTGTTGTCGCGCGGCATCGATGCAGTGCCGGCGTTGCAGGTGATGCTGCAGCGTGGCCTGTCGCCGGCCGGCCGCGGTGGCCTGGCGCGCTTCCTTGCTGCCTGCGCACAGCACGACCAGGCCGCGCGTGGCCTGGAACAGCTGGCACTGGAACTGCTTGAGCGTGGCGCCGATCCGTTCGCCGCCTCGCCGGCGGGCGATCCGCCGCTGTCGCTGGCGGTGCGCCTGGGGTGGCTGCGGCTGCAGCAGGCCCTGCTCAAGGCCGGCGTTGATCGCGAAGCACGCGACAGCCACGGCATGACCGCACTGCACCTGGCCACCGCATTGGCCCGCGAAGGCGCGCTTAAGCTGCTGGTGCAGCATGGTGCCTCGCCGGAAGCACGTGCCGCCGACGGCCAGACACCGCTGGGCGTGGCGCTGTCGATCGGTCGCCGCGATCTGGCCGACTGGCTCGATTGGCGGGTGTGGCCGTTGCCGCGCCGCACCCTGCGCGAGGCCGATCTGCCGGCCGCCGCAATGGCCGGTGACGTCGATGCCGTGCGCCGCCTGATCGATCTGGGCTTCGCCGTCGACGCCGTCGACGCACAGGGCTGCACCGCGCTGCTGCGTGCTGCCGGTGGCGGCCACCTGGCGGTAACCGACCTGCTGCTGGCGCGCGGCGCCGATCCGCAGCACGCGGCGGCCAGTGGCGCGACGCCGCTGTCGGCGGCGGTCAGCATGCGCCAGGTGGACATCGTTTCGGCCCTGCTCGACGCTGGCGCCAAGCTGGAACACCGCCTGCCGGGTGGCGTGACGGTGCTGATGCTGGCCTCCGCGCTGGGCCTTCCGGACATCGTCGCGCGCCTGCTCACGGCGGGTGCCGACGTGCATGCCGGTGACGCGCAGCAGCTGGGTCCGCTGCACTGTGCCGCGCTGTACGGTTTCAGTGCCCGCGACCGCTCGCGCCTGCTGGCGCTGCTCGACACCCTGCTGCTGGCCGGTGCCGAACCGGACCAGGCCGCCGCTGGTTCTGTCACGCCGCTGCTGCTGCTGCTGGGCGCGCGCGCCGAGCCGGGTACCGCCTGCGACGAGCAGGTGGTGATGGCCGCAGTGGAGCGCCTGCTGGACGAGGACGTAAGCCTGGACGTACGCGATCCGCGTGGCTTCGGCCCGCTGCATCTGGCCGCGCTGCATGGCCTGCCGCTGCTGGTGCAGCGCCTGCTGCGCGCCGGCGCCGATCCTGAAGCGCGCGACAGCCTCAATCGCAGCCCGCGCGAGATCGCGGTGATGCGTGGCTTCATCGACGTGGCCGGCGAGTTCGAGCCGCGCGTGCCGGGCGTTTCCTCGATGGCGCGGTTCCTGCGCGACAACGGCTGATCGGGACTCGGTAGATCCACGCCATGCGTGGATGATCGTGCCCGGAAGCCAAAGCATCCACGCATGGCGTGGATCTACTGCCG
>NZ_KV791326.1:0-3493 GCF_001807895.1 Stenotrophomonas sp. HMSC10F07 | reverse complement strand
AGGTGCATCAGGTCGTTGCGCGCATCACGCGAGGTCTGGATCACCGCGGCCTCGTCGTCGTACACCAGGTACTGGTCACGCAGCAGCTGCTCATCATGCTCACGGAAGCGTTGCACATGGCGTTCGGCCACGTCTGGGGCCACGCCCAGCGCCGTCAGCACGCGCCCGCTCATCTCCAGGCTGGTGCCGAACACTTCGCGGAACGGCTCGGCCGACATGTCCATCAGGCGCCATGCATGCTGGCGGTTGCGTGCACGCGCCAGCACCTTCGCGTCCGGGTACAGCCGGCGCACCATGCGCACCGCACGCAGGTTGGTCTCGGGGTCATCCACGGTGATGACGAACACATCGATGTGCTCGCCACCCGCTGCACGCAGCATCTCCGGGCGGGTCGGGTCGCCGTAGTACAGCTGGTTGCCGAAGCGGCGCAGGTCGGCCACCGTGTCCGGGTTCGCCTCCAGCGCCACGAACGGCACCTTCTGTGCGGTCAGCAGGCGTGCGATCACCTGGCCGAAGCGGCCCATGCCGGCGATCAGCACCTTGGGCCGGTTGTCCGGTGCCACCTTGTCGGCCTCGGCGGTCCCGCGCGGTGGAGCCTTCTCCTGGCCGAGCAGCTTGAGCAGCGCGATCATCAGCAGTGGCGTGATCGCCATCGACAGGCCGACGATCGCCACCAGTCGATCGTGATTGGCGTTGCCCAGCAGGTGCGCGCGCTGCGCTTCGTTGAACACCACGAAGGCGAACTCGCCCCCCAGCCACAGCACGCTGCCCAGCAGCAGCGACTGCCGCGGACTGAGCTTTGCAATACGGCCAATCACATACAGCAGGCTGAACTTGACCACCAGCAGGACCGCCACGCCGGCCGCGATCAGCCACGGCTCTGCGGCGATGCGGTCGAGATCGATGCCCATGCCCACCGCGATGAAGAACAGCCCCAGCAGCAGGCCCTTGAACGGCTCGATCTGCGCTTCCAGTTCGTGCCGGAACTCCGAATCGGACAGCAGCACCCCGGCCAGGAACGCGCCCAGGCTGGGGCTGAGGCCCGCTTCCTGCATGAACCAGGCAGTGCCCAGCACCACCAGCAGGGCGGTGGCGGTGAACACTTCCGGGCTGCGGGTGCGCGCGATGATGCTGAACACCTTGCGCAGCACCGGTCGCCCGCACAGGATCACCACGGCCAGCGCGCCGAGGGCCACGGCGGCGTCTTCCCAGCGCAGGGTCTCGTTCTTCGCCCCGCCCAGCAGCGGGATGGCCGCCAGCAGCGGGATCGCGATCAGGTCCTGGAACAGCAGGATGGCAAAACCCAGCCGGCCATGGTCGCTGTTGATCGCCTTGTGCTCGGACAGCAGCTGCAGGCCTACCGCGGTGGATGACAGCGCCAGCGCAACACCGACCACCAGCGCGCTCTTCCACTGGAAGTGGTCGAGCAGCAGCAGGCCGCCCAGCACCAGCCCGGACATCGCCACCTGCGCCGCGCCCGCGCCGAACACCGAGCGCCGCATCACCTTCAGGCGTGCCGGCGACAGCTCCAGGCCGATCACGAACAGCAGCATCACCACGCCGATCTCGGCCGCGCCGAGGATGCGGTCGGCGTCCTGCACGAAGCCCAGCCCGTCCGGGCCCAGCACCACGCCGGCCGCCAGGTAGCCCAGCACCGCGCCGAAGCCGAACTTCTTGAACACCGGCACGGCAATGACCGCCGCCAGCAGCAGCACCAGGGCCAGTTCCAGACCGCCGCTATGCATGGGAATACCTGGTCATCGGGGAAGCCCGCAGTGCGTCCGTTCGGGTGGGGAAAGCGTGGCGAGCGCCACCCGGCCATTATGCGCGCCGGTTGGTGTATGCACGAGAACAACCGGCCGGCAGGCGCCCGGCGCAGGGATGCCGGGTTGACCTGCATGGCCCGCGGGTCCAGACTGCCCGCCGCTGGCGGCGCACCGCCGGCACGCGCATTCCGGAGTCCCCAACCCATGTCCAGCGACAGTAGAAGTCGACCTCGTTCGACGCCAGCGATGGCCACCGCCTGACATCGGGACGGTTTGCCTGCGTTGGCGTTGCGCGAGGTCGCACCCCCACAAGGCAAAACCGATGAACCAGAAGCAATTGCTGCGCCCGGTGGCCGATGCCGCCGCATTGGCCGCACCGCTGGCGAACTACAACACCGCCGATGCGGTGGAATTCCTCAACACATTGGAACTGGCCCGCGCCGCGGAAACGCTGGCCGCGCTGCCGTTGCCGCGTGCAGTGAAGATGCTGGAAGCGCCGGAGCTGCACCGCAGCGGTGAGCTGGTGGCCGCGCTGCCGCCGGCACGCGCCGCTGCCCTGCTCGGGCTGATGGCTGACGACCGCGCCACCGACATCGTCCACGAGCTGGATGAGGAAGAACGCGCGCGGCTGATCCCGCTGCTGGGCACCGACGCCCGCCAGGTCATCCAGAAGCTGCTGAGCTACCCGCCGAACACCGCCGGCGCGCTGATGACCACCGAATACGTGGCGGTGCCCGCCAGCTGGACCGTGGCGCAGACCCTGCAGCACATCCGCCAGGTCGAGCGCACGCGTGAAACGGTGTACGCGATCTACGTGCTGGACCCGGCCAGCCAGCAGCTGCAGCAGGTGGTGACCATGCGCCGGCTGATCACCGGCCTGCCCGAGGAATCGATCCTGGACGTGGCCCAGGTCAATCCGCCGGTGACGGTGGACGCGCTGATGGACCAGGAAGAAGTCGCGCGTCTGATCCGCCGCCACGACCTGTTGGCGATTCCGGTGGTCGACGCGCAGCAGCAGATGCTCGGCATCGTCACCGTGGACGACGTGCTCGATGCGCTGATCGAGGAATCGACCGAGGACGCGCACAAGTTCGGCGGCATGGAAGCGCTGGACAAGCCCTATATGCAGATCGGCTTCTTCGAGATGCTGCGCAAGCGTGCCGGCTGGCTGAGCGTGCTGTTCCTGGGCGAGATGCTGACGGCCAGTGCGATGCAGCACTACGAGGACGAACTGGCGCGCGCGGTGGTGCTGACCCTGTTCATCCCGTTGATCATGAGTTCGGGCGGAAATTCCGGCTCCCAGGCCACCTCGCTGTTGATCCGGAGCCTGGCGCTGCGCGAACTGCGCCTGCGCGACTGGTGGAAGGTGGCCATCCGCGAGATCCCGACCGGCATGGTGCTGGGTGCCATCCTCGGCTGCCTGGCGATCGTGCGCATCGTGATCTGGCAGCTGGGTGGCCTGCATGACTACGGCGAGCACTGGATCCTGCTGGCGATCACCATCGGCGCCGCGCTGGTCGGCATCGTCACCTTTGGTTCGCTGTCCGGCTCGATGCTGCCCTTCGTCCTGAAGCGCCTCGGCTTCGACCCGGCCAGCGCCTCGGCCCCGTTCGTGGCCACCCTGGTGGATGTGACCGGCCTGGTGATCTATTTCAGCATCGCCGCGCTGATCCTGCACGGCACGCTGCTGTAACAAAAAAGGGGACGGAGGGGATCAAGTCGTTTGT
>NZ_KV791325.1:0-10657 GCF_001807895.1 Stenotrophomonas sp. HMSC10F07 | reverse complement strand
GCATAAACGACTTAATCCCCTCCGTCCCCTTTTTGTGTCAGATATCGCTGTGATGGTGTGGTACCCCGGTCTTCGGCAGCGGATCATGGCCACCCACGAAGTGGCGTACCACCGGTGCGCGCTCACCGCGATGCAGTTCCCGCAGCACTTCCTGGATCGCCTTGTCGTCGGCGGTGATGCGCTCATGCTGGCGCAGGTGCTCCAGCCACGACGGGGTCACGAAATACTCCAGGTGGATGCCCGGGCTGGCCACGTCCTCGACCACGCCCCAGACCACGGCGCCATCGCGGCGGCGGATCGTGCCCAGCGCGCGCATCTGCGCCTGGAACGTGGCACGATCAGCATCATCGATGCGGTACTCGATGGTGACCAGCACCGGGCCTCGATCGTTCGACACCGGCACCGACAGCTCGGGTGCCGGCCAGTGCCCGGCCGGGCGCAGGTTCAGGTCTTCGGTGCCGGCGATGCGCACGCGCCACACCAGCAACCCACCGATCACCGCACCGGCCGCTGCCACCAGCAATGCCAGTTCGGGCGAGGTGCGCTGAGCGAGCGCGCCCCAGCTCAGGCCGCCGGCGGCCATGCCGGCAGAGAACACCATGATGTACAGCGCCAGCGCACGCGCACGTACCCATGCCGGAACCGCAGTCTGCGCAGCGATCTGAAGCGACGACAGCACGGTGATCCACGCAAAACCATTGACCAGCATCACCGCCGGAAGCACGTACCAGCTGCGGGTCAGCGCCAGCCCGACCAGGCTCAGGGCCAGCGACAACGTCGCCAGCAGCACCAGCAGGTCGCGATCCATCCGTGCGCGCAGCTTCGGCAGCAGCAACGCACCACCCACTGCGCCGATGCCGATGCAGCCCAGCAGCATGCCGTACTGCCCCGCCCCACCCTGCATCTGCCCACGCACTACCACCGGCAACAGCGCGTTCATTGCCGCGGCGAAGAAGAAGAAGCCGACCGACTTGATCAGCACCGCCTGCAGCCGTCCGGCACGGCTCGCGTAGCGCAGGCCCGCTTTCAATCCGGCACCGAAGCCTTCCGGCGGCAAGCTCGACTGCTTTGGGTCGCGCTTCCAGCCCCACACCACGAACAGCATCGCGGCGAAGGTGATGGCATTGAAGCCGAACGCCCAGACCGCACCCAGCTGGGCGACGATCACGCCGCCGATGGCCGGGCCGATCGAACGGGCGATATTGATGCCGATCGAGTTCAGCGCCACCGCCGAGGCCAGCATCGGCTGTGGCACCAGTTCGGAGACGATGGCGGCCTGCGCGGGCATTGCCATCGCCGCACCGCAGCCCATGCAGAAGGTCAGCAGCACCAGCAACTGCGGGGTCAGCAGGTCCATCGCGGTCAACGCAGCCATCGCTGCGGCCACCAGCAGCATCCAGCCCTGGGTCGCCAACAGGTACTTCCGACGATCGACAATGTCGGCCAGGGTGCCGGCAGCGAGCGCCAGCAGCACGATCGGGACCGTGGTGGCCGACTGCACCAGGGCCACCATCAGCGGCGAACCGGTGCGCTCGGCCATCACCCAGGCGGCGGCCACATCATTGACCCAGGTGCCGATGTTGCTGGCCAGGATTGCCAGCCAGATCGAACGGAACATCTGGATCTTCAGCGGGGACCAGGCACCTGCGTCCTGTACGGGGGGTTGCGACGCGGTTGCGTTCACCATTGCCATGCTCCAACGATCGAGGCGAACAGCGTGTCCTGGCCTCCAGCCTGCTTCAGTGCAGGACCGGCGTCGACCCAGGCCAGCTGCAGCTGCCATTGCCAGTGTTCGCTGGCCTGCCAGCGGGTTTCGGATTTGTACTGGGTGCCGATGCGGCGCGCGCCACCGGCGCTGCCCGGCAACGCCACCAGCGGCGCCGGCGTGGTGTAGACCGCATCGGCACGACGATGCTTCCAGGCCATCTGTACGCCCAGTTCCGTCGTCACCGCGTCGTGCAGGCGCAGGGACAGGGTCGGCTGCAGGTCCATCAGATTGGCCGGAGCCAGCAGGCTGGCCTCGCTGAAGTAGGCCGATTTCGGGAACAGTGCATTGAAGGTGCCCAGTCGCCGGTCGTGCAGGTTGCCATCGCCACTGGCGATGTCGGCCTTCAGCCCCAGCCGCGGTTGCAGTGGCCGCTCCCTCCAGCGCCAACCCGTGTCGGTCGCCAGCGTCCAGGCACGGACGTCGAGTGGGCCGGTGGCGGCACGCAGTTCACCGCCCTGCGCCACCAGCTCACTGTTCCAGTCCAGCAGACCTGACTGGCCGAACCAGCGCGCACCGAGTGTCTGCCGGCGCTCGGTTCCCGAGCCCGCCGCAAAGCGCGCACCGTCGCGACGATAGTCCAGCAGGTACAGATCCCACTGTCCCACGCCCTGCCCGCGTGCCGCGGTGGCATAGGCACCCCACAGGTGCGCACCGTGTTCGCTGCGATCATCAAAGGCACCCGGCCGGTTCTCGACCGGCCGCAGGGCCATCAGGTCAAGCGTGCCGAGCCGCCCCTTCCAGCCCAGGCGCGCACCATCGAAGGCCAGGCGGATGTTCGGCCCATCGCGTACCGACAACAGCCGCGAGCTGCCATAGCCGGCTTCCTGCCGGCCGAGCTGCAGATGGAAGCCACCGCGCTGCCAGCGCCAGTACGCCTGCTGCACGTCCAAGGCACCACGGTCGGTGCGGCCCGGGCCGCCTGCCTTGCCATTCTCGGCATGCACGCCCAGCTGCAGTTTTGCCTGCCAGGTGTCCTCCACATAGGTGGCCGAAGCCAGTGCGCGCAGCAGGCCATAGCCGTCTTCGCTGCCGCCGATACCAAACCGGGTCGGGTCGTAGTACAGGCCACGCAGGCGCAGCGATGCGTCCAGCTGCAGCTCGCCGTTGCCCGCGTCGCTGCAGCGGCCGCCCTCGCAGGCCAGCGCCAGCGAGGGCACGGACAGCAGCGCCAGGCTCAGAACGCGAAGCACGAGCATCCCATCGCGCCCCAGAACCCGGCCAGGTCATCGGTCGGCGCCGCGTGATGCGCGGCATGACCGTGAGCACCATGCGTACTGCAGGCCACACCGTGATGGTGGCGATGGGCAGCGGCCAATCCGGTGGCGGCACCACCAACGTGGTAACCACCGAACCGGTTGACCGGCGACCAGTCCGGCATCGCCGGCGGCAGCTGCGGCGCCAGCCCAGCATAATCGCCGTCGGCGTGCACGATGCGCCCGCCGACCACGGTCAGCATGCTGGTGATGTCGGCGATCTGCGCGTCGTCGACGCGGAAGAAATCGGCCGAGAGCAGGATGAAGTCGGCCAGCTGACCAACCTTCAATGTCCCCTTCACTGCTTCGTCGCCGGAGAACCAGGCGCTGCCCTGGGTCCACAGGCGCAGCGCCTGCTCGCGTTCGAGCAGGTTTTCCTCGCCATACAGGGCCAACCCGCCCACGGTGCGCCCGGTCACCAGCCAGGACAACGCCACCCACGGGTTGTAGCTGGCCACGCGGGTGGCGTCGGTGCCTGCGCCCACCGGCACGCCCTCGGCCAACATGCGCTTGACCGGCGGCGTGTGCCGTGCCGCCTGCACGCCGTAGCGCTCGACGAAGGCCTCGCCCTGGTAGGCCATGCGGTGCTGCACGGCGATACCCCCACCCAGCGCGCGGATGCGCTCGATATTGCGCGGAGTGATGGTCTCGGCGTGGTCGATGAACCAGTGCAGGCCATCGAATGGCACCTCGCGGTTGACCTGTTCGTATACATCCAGGATGCGGGTGATGCTCTCGTCGTAGGTGGCGTGGATGCGGAACGGCCAGCGCTTCTCGACCAGCAGCTTCACCACGTCGTGCAGTTCGGGCTCCAGCTCCGGCGGCAGTTCCGGGCGCGGCTCGTTGAACAGTTCGAAGTCGGCGGCGGAGAACACCAGCATCTCGCCCGCGCCGTTGTGGCGCAGCAGGTCATCGCCCTGGCGCGGCTGCAGGATCTCGCTCCAGCCACGGAAGTCATCCACTTCCCTGCCCTTGTTCTGGGTGAACAGGTTGTAGGCGATGCGCACCGTCAGCTGGTCATCGCGATGCAGCTGCTCGATGACCTGGTAGTCCTCGGGGTAGTTCTGGAAGCCACCGCCGGCGTCGATCACCGAGGTGATGCCAAGCCGGTTCAGTTCGCGCATGAAGTGGCGCGTCGAGTTGGCCTGGTACTCGATCGGCAGGCGCGGGCCCTTGGCCAGCGTCGCGTAGAGGATCAGCGCATTCGGCTTGGCCAGCAGCAGCCCGGTCGGGTTGCCCAGCGAATCGCGCACGATCTGGCCACCCGGCGGATCCGGTGTGTCCTTGCTGTAGCCGCAGGCGCGCAGCGCGGCGCGGTTGAGCAGTGCGCGGTCATACAGGTGCAGCAGGAACACCGGCGTATCCGGTGCGATGTCGTTGAGCTCCTGCAGCGTCGGCAGGCGCTTCTCGTTGAACTGCGCGGCGGTAAAGCCACCGACCACACGGACCCACTGCGGCGCGGGAGTACGGTCTACCTGGGCCTTCAGCATGTCCAGGGCATCGCCCAGCGAACGCAGGCCGTCCCAGCGCAGTTCCAGGTTGTAGTTCAAGCCACCACGGATGAGGTGGGTATGGCTGTCGTTGAGGCCGGGCAGCAGGCGCCGGCCCTGCGCGTCGATCAGCGTCGCTTCATTGCCCCAGCCGCGCATGATCTCCTCGTCGCTGCCGACGGCGACGATGCGGCCTTCCTGTACAGCCAGCGCCTGCGCATGCGGCTGCTGCGGGTCGAGGGTGGTAATGCGGGCATTGCGGATGACCAGCGTGCTCATGCGACGCTCCTTGGAAGTGGAATCGAGTGCGGCACCGGCGCGACCTGCCAGGCCGAGCGCAACAGCGGCGCCGCTGGCCAGCACCACGTTGCGGCGGCCGTGATCGAGGGGATCGTGACTCATGCGAATTCTCCCGGAAAGCGTTGGCCGTCCAGCGCCCAGGCGCCGGGGCCGGCCAGCGCGAGGGCCAGCAGCACCGTGGTCCACATCAACGGGTACTCACTGCCGCCGCGCATCCAGAACCAGCCCTTGGGCAGGGCCAACAGCACGGTGAAGCCGATGAAGGCAGCCGCCGCAAGCGCAGCGATGCGGGTCTGCCACCCCAGCAGCACGGCCAGCCCGGACAACACCTGCAGCAAGGCCAACAGCAATGGCAACGGTGCCACTGCCGGCAGCCCGAAACCGCGCAGCTCGGTGGCGAAGCCGGAAAGCCCCGGCCCCCCGAACCAGCCGAACAGCTTGCCCAGCGCGTGCGGCAGCAGGAAGCCTCCTGCCGCCACGCGCAGCATCAGCAGGGCCAGGTCGAGGCCATGGCCGGCAACCATGCTCAGTGCCCGCCTTCCTGCGCACCGAACATCCGCTTGGCGTACTGGATGCCGATGCCGTAGCCGCCAGCGTGATCGCGCGCAATGCCGGTGGTCAGGTCGTAGGTTTCACCCCGTGCCCAGTCGCGCTGCAGTTCGAGCAGGTACTGCACGCTGGTCATCGGCACCCCGCCGGCCTGCACCATGCGGGTGATCGCACGCTCGTGCGCTTCCTCGCTGACATCGCCACAGGCATCGGTGATCACATACACCTCAAAGCCCTGCGCCAGCGCCGACAGTGCCGGGCCGACGATGCAGACGCTGGTCCACAGGCCGGCGATGACCAGACGGCGCTTGCCGATGCGGTTGATCTCATCGATCACAGGCTGGTCTTCCCAGGTGTTCATCGAGGTGCGATCGAACACCGTCTGGCCCGGAAAGATCTGCGGCAGTTCCGGGAACATCGGCCCGGAGAACGATGCTTCGGCGACTGTGGTCAGCACGACCGGTACATTGAAGCCCTTGGCGCCCTTGCCGATCAGCGACACGTTGTTGCGCAGCGCGGAGATGTCGATGGTGTGGGTGGCGAACGCCATCTGCGACTGGAAGTCGATCAGCACCAGGGCGTGGTCGGTCGGCGACAGCAGCGCCGGGGCGGGAGTGGCGGTGGCAAGGCTCATGGGTGGACTCCGTTGGAAACACGATCAAGGGGATGCAACAGGGCGGCATCGCCGGCAACGTACTGGCCGGGGCTGCAGCCGGTCTCCGCGCGGAAGCTGCGGACGAAATGGCTCTGGTCGAAGAAGCCCAGCTGCTGGGCCAGGCAGGCCATCGGCAGCTGCGCGCCCGGCAGCAGCTGGCGCGCGCGCTCGATGCGACGGCGGCGGACATAGCGCAGCGGGCTGGCGCCGGTACCGGCGCGGAACAGGCGTACCAGATGGAAGCGGCTGACGCAGGCGGCCGCCGCCAGCTCGGTCACCCGCAGCGGCTGCGACAGATGCTCATCGACATAGCGCAGGGCGCGCTGCAACGCGGCGGCCTGTTGCGGTGCCAGTGAAGCGGCGGGCGGATCAGGCGGGAAGAGGGTGGCCATGCGGGACGCCGCGAAGGGGTGCCCCATGGTGCGTGACCCCTGCGTGATGCCCTACCCCCGTCGGTCGAGGCCAGCACCTACCCGAATGGGGGAGGCCGACGGCCGAGCAGGCGGCGCCCGAACAACCGCGCATCCAATGAATAGGCGCCAGGGCCCAGCATCAACAGCGCCAATGGCAGCACCGCCTGCGGCCACGGCGCCTGCTGCGCGAACATGCCCACGGCCGCCATCAGCGCCGCCAACGGCGTCAATGCACCCAGCACGAGCATCAGCACTGCCAGCAGGCACAACGCCGACCACCCGCCTGCCTGCATGCCGGGCGTGAACAGCGCAGCGGACAGGCACAACCGCAACCACAGCAGGCCGATGCCCGGACCGCGGTCGGGGAACATCACGAACAAGCGCTGCATGGCGGGGCTCCGGAGGGCATGCCGGCGTGATAGCCGACGCCGGCGCACGCCGCCTACCCCGTTCGGGTCACCCCGGACTGCCCCACACCTGCCAGAATGCGCGCCATGCGTGGCCGCCCCTTCCCGTCCGTGCGTCGCCTGCCGACGCTGCTGACGTGCCTGCTGCTGTTGACCTCCCTGCCCGCCTTTGCCGTGCAGCGCCCGCCGGTGAGCGGCGGGCTGCCAGATTACGAACACACCGCCTGGCGTGTCGGCCAGGGCGCGCCGGGCGATATCTGGGACATTGCCCAGGACCGTGAGGGCCTGTTGTGGCTGGCTACCGGCTCGGGCCTGTACCGCTTCGATGGCCGTCGCTTCGAACGGCAGGCGGCGCCCGCCGGCAGCCAGTTCCCGTCCACCAACATGGTCACGCTGGCGCATGCCGACGGCGGTGCGCTGTGGATCGGCTACTTCCAGGCCGGCATCAGCCAGTTCACGCATGGGCAGCTGCGCAGCTACGGCCGCGAGCAGGGGGTGCCGGTCGGCGTGGTCCCACGCTTCAGCCAGGATCGCCAGGGCCAGCTCTGGGCGGCGATCAATGGCGGGCTGCGCCGCTTTGACGGACATCGCTGGCAGCCACTGCCGGCCGCTGCCGGCCTGCCAGAGCGCCGTGTGCAGTGGGTGCTGCACGACAGCCGGGGCAGGTTCTGGGTGCTGGCCGACCTGAAGATCTGGATGCGTGCGGCGGGCCAGACCGCGTTCGAGGACACCGGCATCGCGGTCTCGCAGATGGCGACGCTGGCCGAAAGCCCGCAGGGTGAAGTGTGGCTGGCCGACCGGGTGAGAGGCACCTCGCCGCTGGCCAACGCGCAGGGTCTGCTGGCAGACAGCGAACGTGAGGCGCGGCGGTTGCCGGAACTGGTTGCTGCGCGCCTGCAGTTCACTGCCGATGGCGCGCTGTGGGCCACGATGAGCCCGCACGGCGGCGTCGCCCGCATCACCTTCGACGGCACCCGGGCCGTGCGCATGGAACGCTTCGATTCGCCGCAAGGACTGACCGCCACATCGGCAGTGCCGATCATCGTCGATCGCGAAGGCAATCTCTGGATTGGCACCAATCTCGGCCTCAACCGCTTCCGCGCACGCAGCGTCCACACCCTGGCGGTGGGCCCAAGCGATCCGTACCGCTCGCTGGTGCGGGCCAGTGATGGCCGCGTGTATGGCTATGGCGAAGACCTCAAGCCCTACGACCTGCGGCGCACCCTGCTCGATGGCAGCGCCACACAGCTGCAGGCCGCCGCGCGCCAGGCACCCACGCCGATCTGGCAGTTCGACTGGGTCAACCTCGCGCGCACGGTCGCCGGCCACACCACACTGATCCCGCTGCCGGCGCCGTTCACCGGGCAGCCGCTGCATGCCCTGTTGTTCCCCGATGACGGACAGGCCTGGGTCTGCACCGGCGAACGCGGGGTGCTGCACTACCAGCATGACCAGTGGCAGCGTGAAATCCGCCTGCCCGAGCAGGCCTGCTCATCGCTGGCGCTGGATGCCGATGGCCAGCTGCTGCTCGGCTATGCCGATGGCCGCCTGCGCCGCCTGGGTGCGAATGGCACCGAGACCTTCGACGCCGGGAACGGCCTGTCGGTAGGGCCGATCACCGCGGTGCTGCACCACCGGGACCTTCTGCTGGTCGCCGGCGAAGCGGGGCTGGCGGCACGGCTGGGCAACGGCCGGTTCGTTCCGGTGCGCACCGACATGGCCGGTGTCCTGGAGGGCATCACCGGCATGGTCGCCGATGCCAATGGGCACCTGTGGCTAAACGGCAGCCGTGGCCTGGTACGGATGGAAAGCGGGTTGCTGCGCCGTGCCCTGCGCACCGGTCTGCCAGTGACGCCACGCCTGTTCGATGCCATCGACGGCATGCCCGGCATCGCCCTGCAGAGCGGACCGATCGCTACCGCCGCCCTGGCCGACGACGGCCTGCTGTGGCTGGCCACCAACCAGGGCCTGGCCTGGCTGGACACCACCCAATCGCACGTCAATACGATGGCTCCCAGCGTGCGCATCGGCGAGGTGCTGTATGGCAGCGAACACGCGCCGCTACGCGATGGCCTGCGCCTCCCGGCCGGCACCAGCCAGCTGCAGATTGACTACGTGGCGCTGTCGTTGGCACGTCCGGAGCGCAACCGCTACCGCTACCGCCTGTCGGGCGTGGATGACGGCTGGCAGGACGCTGGCAGCAGCACACGTGCGTACTACACCAACCTCGCGCCCGGCAGCTACCGGTTCGAGGTGGAAGCCGCCAACGAGGACGGCATCTGGAGCACCGCACCGGCCAGCCGCAGCTTCCGCATCGCTCCCACCTTCATGCAGACCGTGTGGTTCAAGCTGCTGTGCACCGCCGCCGTGCTTGCACTGCTGGTGCTGGCGGTACGCATCCGCAGCGGGCAGCTGGCCGCACTGTTCCGCGCCCGACTGCAGGAACGCAACGGCGAGCGCGAACGCATCGCGCGCGACCTGCACGACACCCTGCTGCAGGGTAGCCAGGGCCTGATCCTGCGCCTGCACGCGATCAGCCAGTCAGCGCAGACACCGGAGCCTGTGCGCCGTCAGCTTGAGTCAGCGATGCAGCTGGCCGAGCGCAACCTGGCCGAGGGTCGCGAGCGGGTCAATGCGCTGCGCGAGGCGCCGTTCGCGGGCCGCGACCTCGCTTCGGCGCTGGCCGACGTGCACGCCGAATACGCCGGGCATGGCATCAATCCCCTGCGCCTGACCGTGGAAGGCGCGACGCCACCGCTGCAGGCCGACGCGGCCGAAGAGGTGTTCCTGATCGGGCGCGAGGCCATCCGCAATGCGTTGCGCCATGCCAATGCCAGTGCCATTGAAGTGGAACTGTCCTATGGCACGCGTTGTTTCCTGCTGCACGTGCGCGACGACGGCGCCGGCATTGCCGACGAGAACGCCGGCCATGGCCATTGGGGCCTGCAGGGCATGCGTGAGCGCGCCCAGCGCCTCGGCGCGGAACTGCAGCTGTGGACCCGCCCCGGGCTGGGTACCGAGGTCGCGCTGGCGGTTCCCGCCCGTCGCCTGTATCACCGCCGCCCATCGCGTTGGCGCTGGCCCTGGAGTAGAACGAGCCATGACTGAATCCCCTACCCCGATCGGCGTACTGGTGGTCGATGATCACCCGTTGCTGCGTGACGGCCTGGCTGCGCTGCTGGGCGCCCATTCCGACCTGCGCCTGCTCGGCGAGGCCGCCGATGGCGAGGAAGCCATCGCGCGCTATCAGCAGCTGCAGCCAGACGTGGTACTGATGGACCTGCAGATGCCACGCCTGGATGGTGTGGAAGCCATCGTGCGGATCCGCGCGATGGATCCGCGCGCGCGCATCATCGTGCTGACCACCTACCGTGGTGACGTACGTGCGGTGCGGGCGCTGCAGGCCGGCGCCAGCGCGTACCTGCTGAAGGACATGCTGCGCCATGAACTGGTCGACACCATCCGCATGGTCGCCGGCGGCCGGCGCGCACCGATTCCCCCGGCCGTGGCGGCCAGCATCGCCGCGCATGTAGTGGAAGATCGCTTGTCGCCGCGCGAGACCGAGGTACTGCGGCACGTGGCCGGAGGGCTGTCGAACAAGCGCATCGGCGAGCGCATGCAGATTTCCGAGCAGACGGTGAAGGCGCACATGAAGAGCCTGATGGACAAGCTCGGCGTGGGTGATCGCACGCATGCGGTAACCCAGGCGCTGCGGCGCGGCATCATCAGCCTGGACGACAGCGGGCACGATTAGAGGGTTGTCCGGCAGGGCTGCGCCCTGCACCCACGGTAGTGCCGGCCGCTGGCCGGCAACCTCAACAG
>NZ_KV791324.1:0-20627 GCF_001807895.1 Stenotrophomonas sp. HMSC10F07 | reverse complement strand
TCATGAGGTTGCCGGCCAGCGGCCGGCACTACCGGCGCATGGCGTGGCGTCTCACCGGCTCGGATCGCGCTCCGGGCTGGGCCGCTTGGCCAGCTTGCGCTGCAGTGAGCGCCGGTGCATGCCGAGCAGGCGTGCGGCCGCTGACACGTTGCCGCCGGTCTCGTGCATCGCCTGCTGGATGTGTTCCCATTGCAGGCGGCTGATCGGCGTCATCGCATCGGGCACTTCCATTTCGCCATCGTCGGCCGGGCCGTCGTCCTCCTCACCGAGGGCGCGCAGGATCATCGGCACCGTGGCCGGCTTCGGCAGGTAATCATCCGCGCCCAGCTTGATCGCCTCCACTGCGGTGGCG
This sequence comes from Stenotrophomonas sp. HMSC10F07, assembly GCF_001807895.1. NCBI lineage: Bacteria > Pseudomonadati > Pseudomonadota > Gammaproteobacteria > Lysobacterales > Lysobacteraceae > Stenotrophomonas > Stenotrophomonas sp. HMSC10F07. The sequence continues at coordinate 20,275 of NZ_KV791324.1, read as the reverse complement.
ATGCTGGCATAGCCGGTCACCAGCAGGATGCGCATGTCCGCGCGCAGTGCGCGCAGCGGCTGGATCAGCGCCAGGCCGGAATCGCTGCCCAGCTTCAGGTCGATCAGCGCGAACGCCGGCGGATGCTGGCGGGCCAGTGCCAGGGCACTGGCGGCATCCTGTGCGGTCTGTGTTTCCAGGCCCTTGCGGGCCAGGCTGCGCTGCAGGGTGCGCAGGTACAGCTCGTCGTCGTCGACCAGCAGACCAAGGGTTGAGGCGCTCATGGGGTTTCCTCGCGTGGGGCCAGCGGCAGGCGGAAGCCGACGCGGCTGCCGGCCCCCTGGGCCGGGCGCATCCACATCTCGCCGTCGAGGCGTTCGATGGTGGCATGGGACAGGGCCAGGCCGACGCCCATGCCCTCGCTCTTGCTGCTGCCGAACAGCTTGCCCGGCAGCACGGCGGCACGGGCGTCGAAACCATGGCCGTAGTCGCGTACTTCGCCGATCAGGTCGTCGCCCTCGATGCGCAGGTCCAGGTCCACGCGCGGCCGGCCGGCCTTCTCGCCGGCATCGGCGGCATTGTTGAGCAGGACCATCAGCAGGTGGCCTACGCCCGGGTCGAGTGGCAGCCGCAGCGGCGCATCGTCGTTGCGATGCAGGTCGATGGTCGGTCGCACCAGGCGCCATTGCTCCAGCACCTGCTGGGCGCTGGAGTGGCTGCGACCCGGTGCATCGGCCGAAGCCGGGGCGGCCAGTGCCAGCACGCGCTCACGGCACTGCACCAGCAGCTCGCGCAGGGTTTCCATGTCCTCGCGCACTTCCGGCTCTTCGCTGCGCTCGGCGACGTCATCGGCGAGCAGGGTCATGGTCGCCAGCGGTGTGTTCAGCTCATGTGCCACCGAGGCGGCATGGGTGGCCAGGGCGACGATGCCCTCGTTGCGGGCGAAGCGCTCACGCAGCGCCGACAGTTCCAGTTCGCGCTCCCGCAGGGCCAGTGCCAGGCGGGTGGAGAAGGCCAGCACCACTGTGGCGGAAATCAGGAAGTTGGCGACCACGCCCCAGCGATTGAGGTCCTGAGCGCGGAAGTAGCCGTCCGGCAGCGCCTGCCCGAAGATGCCGCTGGCGGCGTAGCCGAGCAGGCAGGCCAGCGCGACCGCCAGTGCCCAGCGCAGGGGCAGGGCGAACGCGGCCAGCGCGATCAGGATCAGGAACAGTGAACTGAACGGGTTGGCCATGCCGCCGCTCCAGCCCACCATCCAGGTCAGGATGATCACGTCCACCAGGATATGGCCGAATGCGGTCAGCGGCGCAGTGTCGGCCGCTTCCGGGCGCAGCTGGGTGTAGACGTTGAACAGGGCCAGCACCGCCACGCCGGCCCACAACGGCAGCTGCGGCAACGGCAGGCCCAGCACCCAGGTCGCGACCAGGATGGTGGCGGCCTGGCCGCCTACGGCAAGCCAGCGCAGGCTGCACAGGGTACGGAGAAACGGGGCGTCGGGACCGGTCATTCACGCTCATCGTATGCGTTCATGCGTGTACATGCCTGCGACAATCGGCCGCAGCCGTGCCGCAGGCTGAATGCGAGTCACCCCGAATGCGGGAGTGGGCGGTAGAATGCGCCCATGCACGACGCCGTCACCCGCCCGACTCCCCCCTCCGATGCCACCGCCTGGCCCCGTCGCCAGACCCATGCCGTCCAGATCGGCGGGGTCACCGTAGGCGGCGGCAAGCCGGGGGGGGTGCAGTCGATGACCAACACCGATACGTCCGACGTGGCCTCCAGCGTGAAGCAGGTGGCCGAGTTGTGGCGTGCCGGCTCGGAGATGGTGCGGTTGACCGTCAACACCGTGGAAGCCGCTGCGGCCATTCCGCGCATCGTCGACAAGCTGGCGATGATGGGTATCGATGTACCGCTGATCGGTGACTTCCACTACAACGGCCACCAGCTGCTCACCGCCGAACCGGCATGTGCGGAAGCGTTGGCCAAGTACCGCATCAACCCGGGCAATGTCGGCTTCGGCAAGAAGAAGGACCTGCAGTTCGCCCAGTTGATCGAGTTCGCGATCCGCTACAACAAGCCGGTGCGCATCGGTGCCAACTGGGGCTCGCTGGACCAGGCCCTGGCGGCCAGGCTGATGGACGAGAACAACCTGCGTGAGCAGCCCTGGGACGCCGGCCGCGTGCTGCGTGAGGCGCTGATCCGTTCGGCGCTGGATTCGGCCGAGCAGGCCGTGGAACTGGGCCTGCCGCGCGATCGGATCGTGCTGTCGGCCAAGGTCAGTGGCGTGCAGGAACTGATCGCGGTGTACCGCGACCTGGCCCAGCGCTCGGACTTCGCCCTGCACCTGGGCCTGACCGAAGCCGGTATCGGCAGCAAGGGCATCGTCGCCTCGTCGGCAGCGCTGAGCGTGCTGCTGCAGGAAGGCATCGGTGACACCATCCGCATCTCGCTGACCCCGGAACCGGGCCAGTCGCGCACGCAGGAAGTGATCGTCGCCCAGGAACTGCTGCAGACCACCGGCCAGCGCGCCTTCACGCCGCTGGTCACGGCCTGCCCGGGCTGCGGCCGCACCACCTCCGAGTTCTTCCAGGAACTGGCCAAAGTGGTGCAGAACCACGTGCGCGAGAAGATGCCGCTCTGGAAGATCCACCACCCGGGGGCGGAGAACATGACCCTGGCGGTGATGGGCTGCATCGTCAACGGGCCGGGTGAGTCGCGCCATGCCAACATCGGCATCTCCCTGCCGGGCACGGGCGAGACGCCGGCAGCACCGGTATTCGTCGATGGCGAGAAGAAGGTGACCCTGCGTGGCGACAACATCGCCCAGGAGTTCGTCGCCCTGATCGACGATTACGTCGAACACAAATATGTCCGAAGCGCCGGATAAGCCTGCGATCCTCGCCGCTCCGGAGTCGGCCTCCGGTTTCCGCCACTGGATGGCGCGCAACGCCTGGCGCCTGGTCCTGCTGTTCGGTGGCGTACTGCTGCCGTTGGCGGGCTTCGTCGCCCTGGCTGACGAAGTGCACGAATTTGAATCGTTCCATTTCGATGCGCCGCTGCTGTGGCAGATGCATGGCCTGCATTCGCCATGGCTGGACCGCTTCTTCGTGCTCATCTCGAAACTGGGCTACGAGTGGTTCCTGATCCCTGCTGACGTGCTGATCATCGGTGCGCTGCTGGGCTACCGGCGCTGGCGCGAGGCGACCTTCGTCGCGGTCAGTTTCGTGGGATCGGCGTTGCTGAACATGGGCAGCAAGCACTTCTTCCAGCGCCCGCGCCCCAGCCTGTGGGAGTCGATTGCGCCGGAATCGACGTTCAGCTTCCCCAGCGGGCACGCCATGGGCTCGATGACCCTTGCCGCGACCCTGGTGCTGCTGGCCTGGAATACCCGTTGGCGCTGGCCGGTACTGCTGCTGGCGCCCCCGTTCAGCCTGCTGGTGAGCGTCTCACGGGTCTATCTGGGCGTGCATTATCCCTCGGACATCCTGGCCGGATGGTGTGCCGCGCTGGTTTGGGTGGTAGGGTGCTATCTGGTCATGTTCAGTCGCCGGCATCCTTGGCGACGTCGGGATTCGCCGCCAGCGACGGCCAGCGAAGCATCATCACAGGGGGGTGACGTGGATGACCCTTCCGAGGCGTCTACGTAATAGATCAGTTGTTTCGTTGCAGCAGGTTCTGCAAGACAGGGGGCAAGCACAACGCGCGTTACTGTGATGCGCAAGGCAGAACGCCTGGATCGCGTCCCGAACGCGCTTGCAGGGGTATCGGCGCCCTGCCTAGCTTGACCTGCAATGGCCGCATTCGAAGAGGCACGTGAATGACGATTCGAGTCTACCTGGTGGATGACCATGCGCTGGTCCGCACCGGGATGAAGATGATCCTGTCGGGGGAGACCGACATCGAGGTGGTGGGCGAAGCCGAGACGGGGGAAGACGCACTGCGCGACGTCCGCCAACTGTTGCCGGACGTGGTGCTGTGCGACCTGCACCTGCCCGGTGTGAGTGGCATGGAAGTGACCGAGCGCATCGTCCGCAGCCACCGCAACACCCGCGTGGTGATCGTATCGGTGCTGGAAGACGGGCCGCTGCCGAAGCGCTTGCTGGAGGCGGGGGCCGCGGGCTACATCGGCAAGGGCTGCGATGCACAGGAGCTGCTGCGCGCGGTGCGCGATGTGGCCATGGGCCGTCGCTACCTGGGCACCAGCATCGCGCAGAACCTGGCACTGTCGACGGTGGAGGGCAATGGATCGCCGTTCGACAGCCTGTCGCCGCGCGAACTGGAAGTAGCCTTGCTGCTGACCCAGGGCCTGCGCCAGGAAGACATCGCGCGGCGCCTGAGCCTGAGTGCGAAGACGGTGAACACGCACAAGGCGCGGTTGTTCGAGAAGATGGGGATCCACGACAACATCGCGCTGGCGCGCATGGCCAGCCAGTATGGGCTGGTGGATCCGGCGCGGCCGTTGTAAGGGTTTCGGCCAACGGCTGGGCCCCTCGCGGTGGTGGTGCGGTTGGATTTCTGGGGTTGGCCCTGCGGAGGGACCGCGCAGGGGACGCCGTGAATCCATCCTTGGGACTCGGGCGCGCCGTCCATGGCGCGTACGCCCCTGCGCAATCCCTCCGCAGGGCCACCGACAGTTTCCGTGCGCCGCCACCGCGGAATGAAGATTGAAGAGCAGGAGCGGGTCGCGCGCTGTGCGCGCTCGCAGCCTGGCGTCGGATCCCTTTCCCGGCGGGAAAGGGATCTGACCCCGATCTACATGTCAGTGGCCGCGCACGCGCTTGATGATCTTCGCGGCGTCGGCGGCGCTGGCGCGCACCTTGTCCCATTCGCCGTCGGCAATCCAGTTGCCCGGCACCATCCACGAACCACCGATGCAGACCACGTTCTTCTGCTCGAGGTACTCGGCGGCGGTGTTCTCGGTGATGCCGCCGGTCGGGCACAGCCTGAGGTCGGCAACCGGGCCGGCCAGTCCCTTGATCATCGCCAGCCCGCCCACGGCTGTGGCCGGGAACAGCTTGCACACGCGGAAACCGCGGGCGTAGAGCGACAGCAGCTCGGTCGGCGTCGCCGCACCCGGCACCACCGGCAGCGGCGCAGCGGCAAGTGCATCAGCCAGCGCCGGCGGCGTCCCCGGGGTCACCAGGAAGTCAGCACCCGCATCGATCGACTGCTGCATCTGCTCCACGGTCAGCACCGTACCGGCACCCACCACCACGTCCGGCAGCTCGCGCTTGAGCATTGCCAGCGCTTCCATCGCCACCGGCGTGCGCAGCGTCAGCTCGATCGCCGGCAGACCACCTTCCAGCAGCGCCGCACTGACCGCTCGCGCCTGGTCCAGCGTATGAATCGTCACCACCGGCAGGATGCCCGCCCCATGCAACAGCTCCGCCGCCTTCACCTGATGTTGTTCGATACCCATAGCTCTGCTTCTGCCTTTGCTTTCGAATTTGATTTTCAATGATCACTTCGCGGCATTGATGCGCCGGAGAGTGGGATGCGGCGGAGGGCAGGCCGTCGCCAGGACCGTTCGCGCCATGGATGGCGCGACCGAGCCTACAGGGACGTATTTACGGCGTGTCCTGGCGACGGCCTGCCCTCCGCCGCCACCCGCAAACTGACCGCCGCGGCAAACCCACAACGCTCTTCAACCTTCAGGCGTCCTTCGCCTCATGCGGCGCCGCCGCCGCTGCGGCATCGTGCCCCAGCTCATACTCCGCGTCGTACTCCCACGGCCCGCCATCGGCCGCCGCCGGCCCGCACGAAATCGAAATCGCGCCCTGGTCGGCCGGGCCCACCACGCGACGGTTGATCGCGAACAGGTTGCGGCCCAGGTCATGCGCGGCCGGCGCGGTGTTCGGCGCCAGCGAACGTGCTGCCCATTCCGCCGCGTCCACCAGCACTTCCAGCGTGCCGGCCTCGCCGTCGAGGCGGATCATGTCGCCCTCGCGGACCTTGGCCAGCGGGCCACCACGCGCCGCTTCCGGCGTCACATGGATGGCCGCCGGGATCTTGCCCGACGCACCGGACAGGCGGCCGTCGGTGACCAGCGCCACGCGCCGGCCCTGGTTCTGCAGCAGGCCCAGCAGCGGTGCCAGCGAATGCAGTTCGGGCATGCCGTTGGCACGCGGGCCCTGGTAGCGCACCACCGCCACGAAGTCCTGCGGCAGCAGGCCACCGGCGTGCAGCTTGTTCAATACCTGCGGTGCATCGACCACCACCGCAGGTGCTTCGATCGTCCGGTACTGCGGTTTCACCGCCGACAGCTTGATCAGCGACTTGCCGAGGTTGCCACGCAGCAGGCGCAGGCCACCCTGGAGCTCGAACGGATTGTCGACGCCACGAACCACTTCGTCATCGGCGCTGTGTTCCAGGCCCGGCAGGTAGACCAGCCGGCCGTCACGCAGTTGCGGCTCGCGCGCATAGTCGGCCATGCCGCCACGCGCGACGCTGACCAGATCGCCGTGCATCAGGCCCGCCTTGATCAGCTCGCCGAACACGAAGGCCGGGCCGCCAGCGGCCGCGAAACGGTTCACGTCGGCCTCGCCGTTCGGGTAGACACGGGCCAGCAGCGGAATCAGCTGCGACAGTTCGTCGAAGTCGTCCCAGGTCAGCACGATGCCGGCCGCACGCGCCACCGCGATCCAGTGGATGGTGTGGTTGGTCGAACCGCCAGTGGCCATCAGCGCGATGACCGCGTTGATGATCGCGCGCTCGTCGATGATCCGGCCCAGCGGGCGGAAGTCGTCGCCCAGTGCGGTGATGTCCAGCGCGCGTTCGGTTGCCTCGCGGGTCAGGGCGTCGCGCAGCGGCGTGCCCGGATTGACGAACGATGCGCCCGGCAACTGCACGCCCATGGCTTCCAGCAGCACCTGGTTGGAGTTGGCCGTGCCGTAGAAGGTGCAGGTGCCCGCACCGTGGTACGACGCGGACTCGGCTTCCAGCAGCTCTTCGCGGGTGGCCTCACCGGCGGCGTAGCGCTCGCGCACTTCGGCCTTCTGCTTGTTCGGGATGCCCGGGGTCATCGGGCCGGCCGGTACGAACACCGCCGGCAGATGGCCGAAGGCCAGCGCACCGATCAGCAGGCCCGGCACGATCTTGTCGCACACGCCGAGGTAGACGGTGGTATCGAACATGTCATGGCTGAGGCCGATGGCCGTGGCCTGGGCAATGACATCGCGCGAGAACAGCGACAGCTCCATGCCACCACGGCCCTGGGTGACACCGTCGCACATCGCAGGGACGCCGCCGGCGACCTGTGCGGTGGCGCCCAGCTCGCGGGCGATGTCGCGGATCTGTTCGGGATAGGTCTCGAACGGCTGGTGGGCCGACAGCATGTCGTTGTAGGCGGTGATGATGCCCAGGTTCGGCGTCACGCCGCCGCGCAGGCGGCTCTTGTCGGTGCCGCCGCAGGCGGCGAACCCGTGGGCGAGGTTGCCGCAACTCAGGCGGCTGCGGAACGGGCCCTCACGCAGGGAGGCATCGATCGCGGCCAGATAGGCGGCGCGCGAGGCAGCGCTGCGGCGGATGACGCGCTCAGTGATGGCTTGCAGTTGAGGATGGAGGCTCATTGGCTACCGGCGTTCATGGTGGCGAGAGGCAAGCGGCGGCACGGCGCCGCCGCCGACATCAATCAGCCCAGTGGACGCGCAGGCGCGCGCCTTCCAGGTTGATCGCATTGAGGATCGGATACTGCTGGGCATCGTTGCTGTCCAGCGCCTGGCGCAGTACCTGCAGCTTCTGCTTGCCGCGCAGCAGCAGCAGGCGCTGGCGGCACTGGCGCAGGCCGTGCGGGGTCAGCGTGATGCGCAGCGGCCACTGGTTCGCGCCTGGGCAGCCGGTGGCATCCAGCGCGGCATAGGGCAGGGTGCTTTCCAGTGCGCGTGCGAGGTCTTTCGAGCCCGGGAACAGCGAGGCGGTGTGCCCGTCGTTGCCCATGCCCAGCGCTACCAGGCTCGGCGGCTGGCTGTGCTGCGCCTGCAGGTTGGCGGTGTACACGCATTCGGGCAGTGGCTTGCCGATCCGTACCAGCGGATCGAAGTGGGCGCCCTCGGTGCGCTTGAGCAGGTGCTCGCGCACCAGCCAGGCGTTGCTGTCGCGATCCTGCGGCGACAGCCAGCGCTCGTCGGCCAGGCTCACTTCAACACGGTCCCAGTGCACGTCCAGCTCGGCCAGTGCCTGGTAGACCGGGGCCGGCGTGGTGCCGCCGGACAACAGGATGCGGGCGCGGCCCACTTCATTGATGTCGTGGTTGAGGGTGCGTGCCATCTCAGCGGCCACCGCTTCGATCCAGCCGTCGGCGTCGCCGTGCTGGATGAACTCGATGCGGTCGTCGTGGAAGCTGGGGTTCATGCGGCAACTCCTGGTGCGTCACGTTCGGCGTCGGTGGCATAGGCGGCGGCGCCCAGCAGTCCGGCGTGGGGATGCATCACCGCCAACGAGGGCACGCGCGCCATGATCGAGGAGAAGCGGCCCTTGTGTTCGAAGCGCTGGCGGAAACCGGAGTGCTGCAGCGAATCGAGCATCTTCGGGGTCAGGCCTCCGGTCAGGAACACGCCATCCCAGGCGCCCTGGGTGAGCACCAGGTCACCGGCGATGGCGCCGAACACGGCGCAGAACACGTCCACGGTGCGCATTGCCTGCGGATCACCGTGAAGGGCACGGGCGGTCACGTCCACCGGCTGCAGCTGGCCCGGGTCGATACCGGCCATCTCGCACACGGCGCGGTGGATGTTGACCAGGCCGGGGCCACAGATCAGGCGCTCGTTGGAGACGCGGCCGAACTGTTCGGACAGGATCTCGAGGATGCGGATCTCTTCCGGAGTTCCCGGCGGGAAACTGACATGGCCGCCTTCGGTTTCCAGCGGATAGCAGCGGCCGTGGCGCATGATCAGGCCGCCCACGCCGAGGCCGGTACCCGGCCCGATCACTGCGTAGTTGCGCGGCTGGCCCGGCTTGCCCGGAACCCAGGCGGCACCGCCGACCTGGACCACGTCCTCGGGCTGCAGCAGTGAGATCGCCATCGCCTGTGCGGCAAAGTCGTTGATCAGGTGCAGTTCGTCGAAACCGAGCATCGCTGCGGTGCGGTTGCGCGAGATCACCCACGGATGGTTGGTGATGCGCGCTTCATCGCCATCAACGCGACCGGCCACTGCGAACACGCCGCGGCTTGCGCTGGCGCCGATCTGTTCCAGATGGTGGCGCGCGGCATCACCCAGCGAAGGGAACTCCGCCACCGCGTATTCGCGGATGCTGTCCTTCCGCAGCGGCGCGTCCTGCGAGGTATCGGCCAGGGCGAAGCGGGCGTTGGTGCCGCCGATGTCGGCCACCAGCACCGGCTGCGAGCTGGCGCTCATGCCGAAGCTCCGCTGTCCGGTGCGTCCACGCCCTGCGGCAGGAACTCGCCGGCATTGCTCGGGCCCCATTGGCCGGCGGGGTAGGGCTCCAGCGGCAGCTTGGCGTCCTTCCACGCGTCGGCGACGCTGTCGATCCAGGCCCACGCTGCACGCACTTCGTCGTCGCGCACGAACAGCGTGTGATTGCCATTGAAGGCATCCAGGAACAGGCGCTCGTAAGCGATGCGGCGATGCAGGCCGGTTGGCACTGACAGTTCCAGTTCCAGCGGATGCAGTTCCAGCGCGCCCCATTCCGGGCCGGCCAGGCTGCTCATCAGGCCCAGTTCGATGTTTTCCTGCGGCTGCAGCTGGAACACCAGGCGGTTCGGTGCGGCCTGCGCGCGCTGCGGGCGCTCGAACAGCCAATGGGTGACCGGCTTCAGCGTGACCACCACGCGGGTGGTGCGCTCGGGCAGGCGCTTGCCGGTGACCAGATGGAACGGCACGCCGCTCCAGCGCCAGTTGTCGATATGCGCGGTGACACCGGCGAAGGTTTCCACGTCGCTGCCTTCCGGCGGCTGGTAAGCCTGCGCCGGCTGGCCGTTGATGGTGCCGGCGGTGTAGCGGCCGCGGATGCTGTCACGCGCGGCGTGCTTCGCGTCGAGCGGGCGAAGGGCGCGCAGCACCTTGACCTTCTCGTCGCGGATGCGGTCGGCTTCCAGCGACGCCGGCGGCTCCATCGCCACCATGCACAGCAGCTGCAGGATGTGGCTCTGCACCATGTCGCGCAGCGCGCCGGAGCGGGCGTAGTAGGCGTCACGGCCGTCCACGCCTTCGCTCTCGGCCACCAGGATGTGCACCGATTCGATGTAGTTGCGGTTCCACACCGCTTCCAGCAGCGTATTGCCGAAGCGCAGCGCGATCAGGTTCTGCACTGCCGCCTTGCCCAGGTAGTGGTCGAGGCGGAACACGCGGTCCTCGTCGATCCACTGGCCGATGGTGCTGATGATTTCCTCGGCGCTCTCGCTGTCGCTGCCGATCGGCTTCTCCAGCATCAGGCGTGCCGGCGCGGCGAGGGCGCCGCCCTTGGCCAGGCCTTCGCAGGTGGAAATGTACAGGCCCGGCGGAATGGCGAGGTAGCTGACGCACTTGCGGTGCACCAGGTCGGAGACCGCAGCGGCAACCGAGTCGACGTCGCGCAGGTCCACCGAACGGTAGTCGATGCGGCGCAGCAGGGCAGCGATGTCGTCCTGCGTGGCCATCGGCATGGCCTGCTGCAGGCGCGGCCGCAGGATGTCATGGAAGGCTTCGGTGTCATGCCCGGACAGGGCCAGTGCGCGGATGCGGAAGTCCTCCGGCAGCAGGCCGTCGCCAAGCAGGCGAAGCAGCGAAGGGAACAGGTAGCGCTGGGCCAGATCACCTGTGGCACCGAACAGGAAGAGGGTGTCGTGCATCGCTCGAGTTTCAGATCCGGGTGACATCGTTGTCAATCGCTTCATGGCTGGGTTCGGGGGACATCCGCGCAACTGCCTGTCCGAGGTTCGTCAGGGGCGATCTCCGGGGTTGCGGAAGACCGTTCCATTCGAAACCACTACCTCGGCGGAACCTTCGTTCAACCGCCGACGCAGATCGGTGCGCACCGATCATCGGATAGTGCCACGTGAAAACGTTTACATGGCAGAATGGGCAACTGTATTCGATTGCAGTGCTCGCCGTCATGCGGCAGGCGCGCAATCATCACTGCCATCGGGAGGGCCGAGGCAGTCCCAAAAGACAGCCCGGCTTCGGGCGGACCGGATAGGTGATATGGCAAAAGTGCAGTTGCAGGGTGTGCGCAAGGTCTATGACAACGGCCAGGTCGCGGTGAAGGACGCCACCTTCGAGGTCGCCGATGGCGAGCTGATGGTGCTGGTCGGTCCGTCCGGCTGTGGCAAGTCGACCCTGTTGCGGATGGTGGCGGGCCTGGAAGAGATCAGCGGTGGCACGCTGACCATTGGTGATCGCGTGGTCAACGACGTGGCGCCGAAGGATCGCGACATCGCCATGGTGTTCCAGAGCTACGCGTTGTACCCGCACATGACCGTGGCCGAGAACCTGGCCTTCGGCCTGAAGCTGCGCGGGCATGACAAGGCAACAATCGACAAGCGCATCGCCGAAGCCGCGCAGACGCTGGGCCTGACCGAGATGATGGACAAGCTGCCCAAGGCGATGTCCGGTGGCCAGCGTCAGCGCGTGGCACTGGGCCGGGCGCTGGTGCGCGAGCCGGCGGTGTTCCTGCTCGACGAGCCGCTGTCCAACCTCGACGCCAAGCTGCGCCACAGCGTGCGCACCGAGATCGCGCAGCTGCACCGCAAGCTGGGCACCACCATGATCTACGTGACGCACGACCAGGTTGAAGCGATGACCCTGGGCCAGCGCATCGTGGTGCTGAAGGACGGCATCATCCAGCAGATCGATACGCCGATGGCGCTTTACGATCGCCCGGCCAACCTGTTCGTGGCCGGTTTCCTCGGCAGCCCGGCGATGAACGTGCTGCGCGGCACGCTGCAGGGCGATGCCGGCGGCGTGAGCGTGGTCGACGGCGAATGGCGTGCCCCCCTGGGCCAGGCGACGATCGATCCGGCATGGCTGCAGAAGCCGATCGCGGTGGGCGTGCGCCCGGAGCACCTGCAGCCGGCGGCTGCCGATGATGCGCATGCATTCACCGCGCGCATCGAAGGCATCGAACCGGTCGGCAACGAGATCTTCGTCAACATGAGCAGCGGCCAGCACGCGCTGACCATGCGCGTGGCACCACAGTCGCTGCCAGCAGTGGGCGAGCAGATCCGCGTGGCGATTCACCCGCAGGGCCTGCATTTCTTCAACCCGGAAACCGGCGAGCGGCTCTGATTCTGTAGAGCCGAGCCCATGCTCGGCTACTTCGTTGCAGTGCGGACCAACGGTCCGCACCCACCGGGTCGGTCAGTAGATCCACGCCATGCGTGGATGAGGGCGCGTCAGATTCAGCGGGCCAGGCCATCCAGCAGCGGCACGCGCCGCGCAATGGCATCACCCACCTGCAGCTCGGCGTCGCCAGCCTCCAGCGGCAGCACCGCCAGCGCCAGGTCACCGGCTACGCTGGCGATCGTGCCCAGCGTCGCGCCGTCCTGCAGCACGCCATCGCCGGCCTGTGCCGGTGCCGCAGTATGCAGCAGCTGCACCGCGCGCTTGGCCTTGCCGAGGAAGTGGGTGCGGGCGACGATCTCCTGGCCCGGGTAGCAGCCTTTCTTCACGCTGTAGCCATTCAGGCGGTCCAGGCCCAGCTGCTGCGGGGTCCACACTTCGCGCTGGCTTTCGTCCAAGCGCGGCAATCCATAGCGCAGGTCGGCCTGGCGCCAGGCGAGGGCGAAGGCGGCCTCATCGGTTTCGCTGCCGGATGCACCGGCATCCGCCGCCCCGATGCGCAGGGTGCGCGGCAGGGCATCGCTGCCCAGGTCCAGCTCCCAGCCGTCACCTGCAGCGTGCGCGATCGCGGCGCCGCTGGCAGCCTCGGGCGCAGTGAACGCACCGGCCACGGCCAGATCGCTGCGCACCTGTACCTGCACCTTGCGACGGAACACGAAGCGCTGCAGTTGCGACGCAATCGCATCGGCATCGCCGTCGGCCAGCACCAGCATCACGTGATCGTCGGCCAGCCGGAGCAGCTGGAACACTGCCAGGGTACGGCCCTTGGCAGTCAGCCAGGCGCTCCACTGCCAGTGCAGCAGGGGCAGGGCGGTGACATCGCTGCTGAACTGGGCGTGGGCGAAGGCGGCCGCATCCGGGCCCTGCAGGCTCAGCAGCTGGTGGCCGGGCAGGCGCGGATATCCGACGAAAGCAGGGGGCAGGTTGTCAGGCACGTGAACGAGGTCTAAAATTTGTGCGTTGCGAGACCGAACATGATAGGCCAAACAACCCCCACTCCCGACGACGAATCTGAAGCCCCGCTGGTCCCCGCGGCACCCGTGCCCGTGGAACAGGAAAAAGCAGAGGAATTCGGCGGCCGCGGCGGACTTGATCCGGTGCGGTATGGCGATTGGGAGAAAAACGGACGCTGCATCGATTTCTGATCAGCATTGAGCCAACGCGGCCGCGTGCCGCCCAGCCGAGACAACGAGCCCAGCGAATGGCGACCAGACAACGCCCACTTTCCCCGCACCTTCAGGTGTATCGCTGGCAGATTCAGATGGCCACCTCGATCCTGCATCGAGCCACTGGCATCTTTCTGTCTGTTGGTGCCCTCATCATCGCTGCCGGCCTGCTGGCCCTGATGATGGGGCCCGAGTCCTGGAACTGCTTCACCGGCCATGCCGGGGCCTGGTATGGCCGCGTGTTCCTGTTCGCGTGGACATGGTCGTTCGCCTATCACCTGTGCAATGGCATCCGCCATGTGGTGCAGGACTTCGCCATCGGCTTCAGCATCCCTGCCTTCATCCGCAGCAGCTGGCTGTCGGTCATCGGCAGCCTGGTGATCACCCTGCTGGTGTGGGCCTATGTGATGTTCGGAGGTGCCGCATGAGCAAGTTCCGTACCCCGCTGAAGAACGTGCGCGGCCTGGGCTCGGCCAAGACCGGCACCGAGCATTTCGTGCACCAGCGCCTGACCGCCGCCGCGCTGGTGGTGCTGGGCATCTGGTTCCTGGTCTTCGTACTGGGCCTGCTGGGCTCGGATTACGCGACCGCCGCCGCCGCCGTGGCCAAGCCGTGGAATGCAGTGCCGCTGATCGGCCTGCTGATCGCCATGTTCTGGCACGCGCAGCTCGGCATGCAGGTCGTGCTGGAAGACTACATCCACGAATCGCTGCTGGCCCTGGTGCTGCAGACCGCGGTGAAGTTCGTCGCCGTGCTCGGCATGATCGTCAGTGTGTTTGCGGTGGGCCGCATCGCCCTCGGCGTTGCCTGAGCCCAGGCACCTACACAGGAATCCAGATTAGATGTCCGCTTACAAGATCACCGAACACAAGTACGACATGGTCGTGGTCGGCGCCGGCGGTGCCGGCCTGCGCGCCACGTTCGGCCTGGCCGCCAAGGGCCTGCAGACCGTGTGCCTGACCAAGGTCTTCCCGACCCGTTCGCACACCGTCGCCGCCCAGGGCGGTATTTCAGCCGCACTCGGCAACATGGGCGAGGACGACTGGCGCTACCACTTCTTCGACACCATCAAGGGTTCGGACTGGCTGGGTGACCAGGACGCCATCGAGTACATGTGCCGTGAGGCCATCCCGGCCATCATCGAACTCGAACACTACGGCGTGCCGTTCTCGCGCACCGCCGAAGGCAAGATCTACCAGCGTCCGTTCGGTGGCATGACCACCAAGTACGGCGAAGGCCCGGCGGCGCAGCGTACCTGCGCGGCGGCCGACCGTACCGGCCACGCGATGCTGCACACCCTGTACCAGCAGTCGCTGAAGCACGATGCGCGCTTCATGATCGAGTACTTCGCGCTCGACCTGATCTTCGACGACGAAGGCGCCTGCCGCGGCGTGCTGGCCCTGGACATGTCCGATGGCACGCTGCACCTGTTCCGCGCCCAGGGCGTGGTGCTGGCCACCGGCGGCTACGGCCGTGCCTACTTCAGCGCTACCTCGGCGCACACCTGCACCGGCGACGGTGGCGGCCTGGCCATGCGTGCCGGCATCGCCATGCAGGACATGGAGTTCGTGCAGTTCCACCCGACCGGCATCTACGGCGCCGGCTGCCTGATCACCGAGGGTGTCCGCGGTGAAGGCGGCATCCTGCGCAACAGCAGCGGCGAGCGCTTCATGGAGCGCTATGCACCGCACTACAAGGACCTTGCCTCGCGCGACGTGGTCAGCCGTTCGATGACCATCGAGATCCGCGAAGGCCGCGGCGTCGGCGAGCACAAGGATCACATCCTGCTCGACCTGACCCACCTCGGCCCGGGCGTGATCGACGAGAAGCTGCCGGGCATCGCCGAGAGCGCCCGCATCTTCGCAGGCGTCGACGTGCACAAGCAGCCGATCCCGGTCATTCCGACCGTGCACTACAACATGGGCGGCATCCCGACCAACTACCACGGTGAAGTGGTGCAGAAGGTCGGCGACAACGACAACGCCGTGGTGCCGGGGCTGTACGCCATCGGCGAAGCGGCCTGCGTGTCCGTGCACGGCGCCAACCGCCTGGGCTCGAACTCGCTGCTCGACCTGGTGGTGTTCGGCCGTGCGGTGGCCAACCGCTGCGCCGAGACCATCAAGCCGGGCGCCGCGCACAAGCCGCTGCCGGCCGATGCCTGCGACAAGGCGCTGGGCCTGCTGGACAAGCTGCGCCACGCCAACGGCGATACCCCGACCTCGGTCATCCGCGACCGCATGCAGCGCACCATGCAGGCCGACGCGGCCGTCTTCCGCACCAGCCAGACGCTGAAGGAAGGCTGCGAGAAGATGGATAAGATCTTCGACTCGTTCCAGGACGTGAAGGTCTCCGACCGTTCGCTGGTCTGGAACTCGGACCTGATCGAGACCTACGAGCTGAACAACCTGCTGCTCAACGCGGTGGCGACGATCAACTCGGCTGAACAGCGCAAGGAAAGCCGTGGTGCGCATGCGCACGAGGACTATCCGGACCGCGACGACGTCAACTGGCAGAAGCACACCCTGGTCAGCGTCGACGAGAAGGGCAAGTGCAGCTTCGACTACCGTCCGGTGCACATGTACACGTTGACCGACGACGTGTCCGTGGTGCCGCCGAAGCCGCGCGTGTACTGATCCGACCCCGCCTACCATGCAATCCGCGCCCACGGGCGCGGGCCGCCTGAGCCAACGAGAGCAGCCATGGCCGAGTTTTCACTCCCCAAGAATTCCAAGATCACGAAGGGCAAGCACTTCCCCGTCAAGAACGGCGGCAAGAATGTGCGCACCTTCAAGATCTACCGCTGGAGTCCGGACGACGACAGCAACCCGCGCACCGATACCTATGAAGTCGATCTGGACGCCTGTGGCCCGATGGTCCTGGACGCCCTGATCAAGATCAAGAACGAGATCGACCCGACCCTGACCTTCCGCCGCTCCTGCCGCGAAGGCATCTGTGGTTCGTGCGCGATGAACATCGACGGCACCAACACCCTGGCCTGCACCCGAGCCATCTCGGACTGCGGCAAGAAGGAAGTGCCGATCTACCCGCTGCCGCACATGAACGTGGTCAAGGATCTGGTTCCGGACCTGACCCACTTCTACGCGCAGTACGCCTCGATCAAGCCGTGGATCCGCACCCAGACCCCGGCACCGCCGGACCGTGAGCGCCTGCAGTCGCCGGAAGACCGCAAGAAGCTCGACGGCCTGTATGAGTGCATCCTGTGCGCCTGCTGCTCGACCAGCTGCCCGAGCTACTGGTGGAACGGCGAGCGTTACCTGGGCCCGGCGATCCTGCTGCAGGCCTATCGCTGGATCATCGACTCGCGCGATGAGGACACCGGCGCGCGCCTGGACGATCTGGAAGATCCGTTCAAGCTGTACCGCTGCCACACCATCATGAACTGTGCCCGGACCTGCCCAAAGGGCCTGAACCCGGCGCTGGCGATCGCCGAGATCAAGAAGCTGATGATGGAGCGCCGCGCCTGATACACGGCGCAGGGTAGATGCATGACCCCAGTAGAGCCACGCCATGCGTGGCTTTGCTGTATCTGGAGAAGCACGATGGAAGACGATGTCCTGCTGAAGAAGCTGCGCTGGCGCTGCCGCCGCGGCATGCGAGAACTGGACCAGCTGTTTGGCCGCTACCTGGACCACGAATGGCGCACTGCGCCGACCGAAGAGCGCGAGGTTTTCCTGTTCCTGCTCGACTGCGAGGACGATAAGTTGTGGCGCTGGTTCATGGGCTATGAGGCCTGCCCGCATGCGCACGCGATCCCCCTCATGCAGAAGATCCTCGCCCTCAAGCCTTGAGTGGCGCCCCTCGCGGCTGCAGGCCGCCGCCCAGGTCGTGGTGCTGCTGGCCGCCCCCTGGTTGCTGCGTGCCTCCGATCTGCCTGCGCGGCTGCTGATGCCCGCGCTGCTGCTGGCCTGGGGCGTCGGGTTGGCCGAACTGGCCTGGCGCCAGCGCCGGCCGCGCGTGCAGGTGCTTCTGCCTCCGCTTCCCGGGCCACTGCAGGTGGCCGGGCGGGACATCGATACGCCAAGGCTGGTGGTGCGTGGCCCATGGCTGTTGTTGCTGTGGCGTGAGGATCGGCGCCGCCGGCGCCTGCTGTTCTGGCCGGATGTGCTCGATTCCGGGCAGCGACGTGAACTGCGACTGGCCGTGGCCGCACGCAGCGTTTCCCGTCAGCCCCGGTCGATGGCACCATAAGCTGAATTGACCGGCGTGCCTGCATGTTCAAACCCATTCCCGTGGCCATTGGCCTGCGCTACCTGCGCGCCAAGCGCCGCAACGGCTTCATCTCCTTCATCTCGATGGCATCGATCCTGGGCATCGCGCTCGGCGTTACAGTGCTGATCACCACTCTGGCGGTGATGAGCGGTTTCCAGAAGGAAATCCGCAGTCGCCTGCTGCAGATGACCGCACACACCACCATCAGCCGCGACGGTGAACCGATGCCGGACTGGATGCGCGTGGTCGATGTCGCCCGCAAGGATCCGCGCGTGGCGGGTGCCGCGCCGTACATCGAGATCCAGTCGATGATCAGCGGCCCGCGCGTGCAGGGTGCGATCATCCAGGGCATCGATCCGGCCCTGGAGCCGAAAGTCTCGGTGATCGACAGGAAGGTCACCAAGGGCAGCTATGACAGCCTCAAGCCGGGCAGCTTCAACCTGCTGCTGGGCAAGGAGCTGGCGATCTGGCTGGGCGTGGACGTTGGCGACCAGGTGCTGGTGACTTTTGCCGAAGTGCAGGGTACGCCTGCCGGTGCAGTACCACGGATGAAGCGCTTCACCGTCAGCGGCATCTTCGAGGCCGGGTACAACGAGGTCGATCGCGGCGTCGGCTTCGCCAACATGCAGGACCTTGAGCGCGTGCTGCGTAGCGACGGCGCCACCGGCGTGCGGCTGAAGCTGCACGACATGGACCGTTCGCTGGAAGTGGGCGTGGACCTGGCGCAGAGCCTCGGTGGCGCCTATCGCGTGAGTGACTGGACGCAGCAGAACGCCAATCTCTACCACTCGCTGCGCATGGAGAAGGTGGTGATGGGCATCCTGCTGTCGCTGATCATCGCCATGGGGGCCTTCAACCTGGTGTCCTCGCAGGTGATGCTGGTGACCGACAAGCAGGCCGACATTGCCATCCTGCGCACCCTGGGCCTGACCCCGGGCGGGGTGATGCAGGTGTTCATGGTGCAGGGCTCGTTGATCGGCATCTTCGGCACGCTGGCCGGCCTGATCGGTGGCATCACCCTGACCCTCAACCTGGAACGCATCCTCGGCGCCATCGAGAGCGTGTTCAACGTCAAGCTGCTGCCGGAGGATGTGTACTACATCACCGGCCTGCCGACCGACATGCAGACCGGCGACGTGGTGGCGATCACCGTGGTCGCGCTGCTGATGAGCTTCCTGGCCACTCTGTATCCCGCCTGGCGGGCAGCACGCACCCAGCCGGCGGAGGCCCTGCGTTATGAATAAGGTCGTCAACCGCGGCGATGAAGTGATCCGCGCCGAAGCGCTGGGCAAGACCTATGCCGAAGGGCGCATGCAGACGCCGGTGTTCGATGGGCTGGACCTGACCGTGACTGCTGGCGAGACGGTGGCGATCATCGGTGCCTCCGGTGCCGGCAAGAGCACGCTGCTGCACCTGCTGGGCGGCCTGGACATTCCGACTGCCGGCGAAGTGTATGTGACCGGCCAGCGCATGTCGGCGCTGTCGGATACCGCGCGCGGTCTGCTGCGCAACCAGGCGCTGGGCTTCGTCTACCAGTTTCATCACCTGCTGCCGGAATTCACCGCGCTGGAAAACGTGATGATGCCGGTGCTGCTGGCCGGCACCGCCGTGGCCGAGGCGAGCAGCCGGGCGACCACGCTGCTGGAAGCGGTCGGCCTCGGCCATCGCCTGGACCACAAGCCGGGCGAGCTGTCCGGCGGCGAACGCCAACGTGCCGCAGTGGCGCGTGCGCTGGTCAACCATCCGGCCTGCGTGCTCGGCGACGAGCCGACCGGCAACCTGGATGACCGCACCGCCGGCACCGTGTTCGAGCTGATGCTGGAACTCAACCGCGCGCGCCATACCAGCCTGGTGCTGGTGACCCACGACCGCAGCCTGGCGCGGCGCCTGGACCGGGTGCTGGAGCTGCGCGAAGGCCGCCTGCACGCGCTGGCCCACGCCGACGTCTGAGCGCTGGGACCGCTTTGGTAGAGGCCGGCCTTGGTCGGCTGCTCCTGCAGGGCAAGCGCCAACCAGGGTTGGCGTCTACCGTGGTCCGGCCAGTAGCCGCCGACCGGCGGCTGAATGGGGCGCGAGCCGTCGCGCCGGCGTTGCCAGCCCAGGCGCATGATGGCGACAGTTCCCCGAGGAGATCGCCATGAAGACCCCGATCCTGATGGCCGGACTCTGCCTGGCACTGGCCGCCTGTGCGACGACCGGCCGGCTCAGCAGTACCGAGAAACTGGATCTGTACCGTGCCCACGCCGGCGCGCCGCAGAACGACATGCAGTTCTTTGGCAGCCTCAATGGCTGGACCGAGCTGGGCGACAGTGCGCTGGCGGTGTGGACCCGTCCCAGCGAAGCCTATCTGCTGGAGCTGAATGGTCCCTGCCAGGACCTGCCGTATGCGACCGCCATCGGTCTGACCAGCAGCATGGGCCGTGTGTCGTCGCGCTTTGACAAAGTGCTGGTGCGCGACCCCACCGGCGGCCCGCGCCTGCCGTGCTTCATCAACAGCATCCGCAAGCTGGATGTGAAGGCGCTGCGCGCGTCCGAGCAGGAGCTGCGCCAGGCGCAGGTGCAGGAGCGCGAGGAATCCGGGAAATAAACGGGTAGCGCCGGGCCATGCCCGGCGGATGCCTGGAC